>JBARBA010000414.1:0-13239 GCA_049792555.1 Anaerolineales bacterium | reverse complement strand
GAGTAATAGCTACTCCAAGCACTGTCTTGGTTAATGAATTTAATCTCATTTTATTTGTCTCCTTAAATAGTTTAGGTTGTATTTTACCTCTTTTGACTTAAAACGGCCCGGTTAAATCCGGGACATAAGTCCTGCGAATAGTCCTACTCCGGTTTTGTTGCAACCTTTGGCTTTTTCGTTATCGCCTCTTTCTTCTGCGCGGCTTTCTTTGGAGCCGCCTTCTTTTTTACTTTTGCCTGCTCAACTTTCACTTCTTCTGCTACGACTACGGGCTGGGCAAACATTTCGTTCAACTTGGCTTCCACCGATTGCACACCTGCGCCATTCAAAGCTTTGCAAACCTCGACCCAGCGCCCATTATCATCCATTATTTCCCTGAAATCGACAAAGGCGTGGCACTTGTACGCGCCCAATTCCACATACAACCCCTTCTCGACCAGTTCACGGCTGGGACGGATATATTCCAGCCCGCTGGTCACATCGCGGAAAATGACGTAGTCGCGTTCCCCGCCGCTCAGGCCCAGGCCCTCGCCCAGCGTTTTCTGGATCATGTTACCCGATCCTTTGTCCATAAAGCCAACCGATGTCTTCACCCATCCGCGCGTATCGGCATATTTATTGTGATAAATAATCAGGGCGCGCTCGGTCCGCTTGTCCACTTCAAATCCGCTCCCCGATCCGTTTGAAAACGCAAAGATATCCTCGTTTACGTGACCATCAGGGGTAAAAACGTCATAGAGCAGGAAATACTCCATGTCGGCGAACAGGTAACGGCGGCGCAGGAGCGGAAAAATCTGCCACTCGTGGCGCGCGATCAGCCCCTTGTTGGGGTATTCGTCCCAGTAGGCGCGGCGATATTCCATCCCATACTTTTCACGATAGCCTTCGATTTGTCCGTGCCCGAACATCGGCAGACCCGGCAATGTAACCATGAGCGTGGCTGCGCCAAAATATTTGTCGCCGTCGCCAAACTGTTCGATGGCGCTCTTTTCGTCGGGGTTATTCATAAAGTTGACGAAACGTTTGAGCACTTGCGGATCGAATTCCAGCACATTCTTCATCACAGTGCGGTACTTGGCGTTGTCCTCGTCGCGCAGCATGTGCATGAAGGCCGAGTTGTAGACACGGTGCATGCCCAGCGTGCGCACGAAGTAGCCTTCCATCAGCCAGAAGGCCTCAGCCAGGAGCAGCGTATCGGGCACTTCGGCGGCCACACGATCCACCACCTCGCGCCAGAATTCATTTGGCATGGCAGCCTCGAAATCAGCGCGGCTCAAGCCGTGCTCGGCGCGCGAGGGGATTGCCCCGCCCCCGCCCGGTTCCGGGAACCACAAGCGCTGGATGTGTTTCTTGGCCAGCGTCATGGCCGCATCGAAGCGGATTACCGGGAAATTGCGCGCCACATGCAGGATGGTCTGGATGACGGCTTCGCGCACCTCGGCCTTGAGATAATCGAGCTGGGCGGTGTCGTTCCAGGGCATCGACGTGCCGTCGTTGCCGTGATAGATGTAGCGCACATCGCCCGTCCAACGGTCGACGCGTTTGAAGACCACCGCCGCGTCGGTCTTGTCGTAGTAGTGATCCTCGATGAAGATGCCCACACGCTCGTCGCTCGAAAGGTCAGCGCCGTTGAACGAATAGCCGGAATAAGGCGGGTGGGACAACGACAGGAACCAGTCCGGGTGTTCAACGACCCATCTTGAATCGATGCCCATGTGGTTGGGAACCATATCCGCCGAAAGCCTGATACCTCTCTGCCAGGCCCGCCCGCGCAGGTTATCCAATGCGCCCCAGCCGCCCAGGTCGGCGGCGATCTCATAGTCTTTCAGCGAGTAGGCCGAAGCCACTGCGTCGGGATTGCCCATCATTTGCTTCATGCGCCTGGAGGCCGTGCTACGCTCCCACAGGCCGATCAGCCACAGGCCGGTAATCCCGGTCTGGGCCAGCCGATCCAACTCTTCGTTGGGAATTTGGTCGAGGCTGCGGATTTCGCGCCGATAGGCCTTCGAAAGCTGGTCGAGCCACACGTAGGAATTCTTGGCGATCAGCACCATGCGCGGCATCCAGTCTTTATCCTGGCTGAAACGTTCGTACTCGGGCGGGCCGCCAAAGGTCAGCACCGGCGCTTCGCCGCCGAACCCGCCGGGGCCGGTGTTACGCATCACTTCTTCCTTGACAAAGTCAATGCTGCGCAAGATGCGCTGGACGAAGGCATCGCCCAGGATTCCGCCCCAGCGGTGGGCCAGGAATTCGAGCTGACCCGCCAAAGAATAGGGAGACGCCAGCGCCGGAGCGCGCAGGGCGTCGATCAGCGATTCGCGGCCCCCGCCGCCCGATTCCCCGAAACTTTTCTCGCCGTTAAAGAAATCACTCAGCCCGCTGACAATGCTTTCGTACGGGCTGGCGCGCCTGAGCGTATCATCATCGAACAGTTCTTTATAGGGTTTGATGGCCGGGTTGAGATTGGTGATATACAGCAACAGCGTTTCTTCAAGCGTCGTCTGGCGGTGGGAGCGCCCAGCCGTTTGTCCGTTTAGATAATCCGCTTCTGAAATCTGGTTTTGATAGACGGCCACAGGCGGGAACTCATTCAGGAAATGAAGCTGCGATTGTTCGAGCGCCGCTTTTCCCATCCGCGCCTCGGTCTTGTCCAGGGCGCGGCTCATGACTTCAGGGTTTTGCATCTCATACTGACGGATCAGGATATGAAAAATCTCGTCGATCAGCCCCATGGCGTTGATATCGCTGGCGGGGACGGGCGTGCCGCGCACAAGGGATATCTGTTCGGCAAAACGCCGCGCAGCGGCAAAATCCGCCAGGATCACTCTTCCATCCGTGGAGAACAACGCGGAGTCAAAGTGGTAGGTATCTCGCGCCCGACGCGAGACGTGAAACTCAAATGGATTGACGTAAAGTGTTGACATGCCATCTCCCAAAACAACGATTCGCAAATACAGAATTATGCTAACTATAACCTAATGGATGAGTTGTGGGAAGCCGATTTCGGGTATACTTACCCTATATTTCCCTGATTGTAAGCATCCTGTCGATCATATCTCTTTTCAGGATTCAAATTGGCGCAATGAGCAGTAAACAATGAGCGTAAACCAAATTGAACCTTTGCTGATTCTCCGAGGAGTAGAGAGTCTCGTATATCTGCTGCTAATTCTCCTGGCGCTCCGCCGCCGGGAACGTTTGTCTGCTCCCTGGTTGCTGGTTTATGCGCTGGCTGGTTTTGCCTTTCAACTGGTTCGCATGTTCACAGATTTCGGCTGGCTGCCGGTTAAGTTGAGCGCCATCGATTTCCAGCGCATGGACCAATATGGGGCCATCGTCCTTGCCCTGGTTTTCTATCAAACCCTGCGCGTCTTTTTCGAAAAAGAACAACGGCGTATATGGCTGGTCGGCGCTGTGGTTTGGACACTGCTGGTTGTTATCCTGCAAAATGTCCTGCTGGTTTTCGTGACGTGGCTGGTTTTTACCGGTCTTTCAGCCCTTCTATTGTTACGCGCGGTGGGTCAGATGCGCCACCCACTGCAACGCAGCCGGCTGATCTTCTGGATACCGATCATCTTCCTGACGATTGCCAATGATATCCTGATTATTTATCGAGATGACACGCAGGGCGGTTACTTGCGCTTGGGCGCTACGGCTTTGATGGCTTACGTCATTCTGCGCCATCACATTCCCGATACGCGCGACCTGACCCGCCAGTTCCTGATCTATATTACGACAACTTTGCTGACCATGTCTGTGTACATCGCCGGCTTTTTATTTGCGAATTATGCTTTTATGCAAATGCCGGGTTACAACCAGTTGTTGGTTGGGGCGGGTCTGGCTGTGGTCATTTCGTTGATTTTTTCGCCCCTGGTCGGGTCGGTGCGCAGCGTCGTCAACCGCATGTTCAAGCTGCAAAGTTACGATTCCTCCCAAATTTTGAGCGAGTACAGCGCCAGCGTCAGCAACATCCTGGACCTGGAAAAACTGGCAACGGTGGCTGTGGGTCTGATCATGGAGACCCTGGAAATCAAAAAAGGTTTCCTGTTCCTGGTCGACCCGGAAATTGGGCCGGACAATAAAAATGTCTTTCGTCTGAAGGGCGTCCGCCCGATAGCGAGCAGCGCCATCCCGCCGGGTTTCACGTTGGAAGAGGACAGCCCGGTTGCGCGTTTCTTGCGTGAAGAACGCAAACCCCTGCTGCAATACGACGTTGATTTTGCGCCTGAATTTATGGACGCGCCGCTTACCGAACGCAAATGGTTGAGCGAACTTGGCCTGTATGTCTACGTCCCGATCTATAGCAAGGGGGAATGGATCGGCTTGCTGGCGCTCGGCCCCAAACCATTTACCCGTTATACCGACGAAGACCTCACCATGCTCAGCATGATTGCCAACCAGACGGCTGTTGCGCTCGAAAATGCGCGCCTGGTCGAAAACCTGAAACAACTCAATGCGCAGGTGCGTGAAGCCTACTCTTTCCTTGACAAGGCCAACCATGATCTGGCCCAATTGGAATTGACCAAATCGAATTTTATCAGCATTGCCTCGCATGAGTTGCGGACACCCTTGACGGTGGCGCGCGGCTACACAGAGATGTTGTTGGAAAGTGACATGCTCTCTGAGCCGGTGCGCGATTTGGTAAAGGGCATCCATAAGAGCACGCTGCGCCTGCACGAGATCATGGACTCGATGTTCGATATTGCCCAGATTGACGCGCGCACCCTTGAACTACATCGCCAGGATGTGTTCCTGACGGAGTTGATCCGTTCCGTCGCCCAGGAGCAGGCCAAGATTTTTGCCGAACGTCACCAGGAAATCAGCCTCGATCTGCCGTCCCTGCCGTCGATCAAGGCCGATCCGAACACGCTGGAAAAATTGTTCTATCACCTGATCAGCAACGCCATCAAGTTCACTCCCGATGGCGGCAAGATCAGCATCACGGCCAAGCAGGTGAGCGCCAACAACCGCGACCTGCCCGAGGGCGGCGTGGAGGTGGTTGTCAGCGACACGGGTGTGGGCATTGACAAGTCGCTACAGGAGGTCATCTTTACCAAGTTCTACCAGCCGGGAGACCTGCTCAACCGCCATTCGACCGGCAAGACCAAGTTTAAAGGTTCCGGGGCCGGGTTGGGATTGGCGCTCTCGCGCGGCATCGTCGAAGCGCACGGCGGCAGGATTTGGGTCGAGAGTCCCGGGTTCGACGAAGAAAAATGCCCCGGCAGCCAGTTCCATTTCATCCTGCCGCTGCGCAGCCAGAGCGAGAGCAAGACCGTCCGCATGGGCAGCGCGGTGAAGTTGAAATTGTAACCCTTCGGTTCACCTGAATCAAACATTAAGACAAGGCCCATCCGTAAATTTGGAATGGGCCTTGTCTTTTATTTTTCGAGTCGTTATACGGCTTCGACGGATGTAATTTCGGGGAAGAACTGGCGCACGGTGCCTTCCACCCATCCATGCAGCGTGGACGGGGAGAGCGGGCATCCCAGGCAGGAACCGCCCATTCGCACCTTCAAGACTTCCCCGTCAAACTCGACAAATTCCACCGACCCTCCGTGGAACTGTTCGATATAGGCGCTCAATTGTTCGAGAAGCGCTTTCAATTGCTCTTCTTTGGCACTTTTTACGGCAGGGCACATAGCGGGTGTTCCTTTCCCAAGCGGTGAAACGTTTTCTGAAATCCCTTTTTCCAACATCGATCTAGCCTGCGTCTGGGCATTTTTCCAGCGCGTCGAGACAGCGCTTGCAAGCCGATCCATGACGATGCGCGCTGTTTTCGGATGTTGCGCCTCAAGGGCATGCAAATTCTTTCCCGTTACCACCAGCGTCTCGGATGGAACGTTACAGACCACAGATGAATTATACAACGGGTTTCCCAAGACAGCCGACCAGCCAAAGACGCCGCCGTCATGCAAGCGATCGAGCGTAATGGTTTCCCCGTCGTACGGTTTATAGCGGATGATGACGTCTCCTTGGGTGAGGAGATACAGGCACACGGCTTTCTCGCCTTGTTCGATGACAACTGCACCCGCAGAGTAGGTGCGCGCATGGAAGATGGGCGCGAGGATTTGCAGATCCTCGTGGCTCAGATCTTTAAACAAAGGGAAGCGCCCTAAAGTTTCAAGCATTTGTTAAATAATAATCTCCCGCGCGGCGCTTACATAGTGGCAAACTTCCTGAAAAGCTCGACATTTGTCCCTGTTCGGGTGACATTTATCTATTTTGAGATGTCATGGCGTATTTCAGGTAAAGTACCTGGCCGTTTCAGGTAAAGTACCTGGCCGTTTCAGGTATACTTTGGCGTAAGCTTGTAACCTTTTTGGCGGTGGAACATCTAATGGTTGAGAACATTTCAGACGAGTTTTCTTTGGAGGCCCTGCGGGCCGGCGACAAGGCCGAATTTGCGCGCCTGATGGATACCTATTCGACGCCGATCTATCGCCTGGCGTTGAAAATGCTGGCAGACCCGCAGGATGCCGAAGACGCGCTCCAGACCACTTTCCTTAAGGCTTTTCAGCACATCGGCGAGTTCGAAGGGCGCTCCAGCCTGTCCACCTGGCTGTACCGGATCGCCGCAAACGAAGCGCTGATGCTTTTGCGCCGCAAACGCCCGGAGCTGTCGCTGGATGAAGAACCGGAGGAAGACCAACCTCCGCGCCCGTTCCAGTTCGCAGACTGGGCACACCTGCCGGAGCGCGAGTTGCTCTCAGGCGAGGCCAAAAAGTATTTCGAGCGCGCCATCCAGAAGCTGCCTGAAAAGCTGCGTATTGTTTTTTTGCTGAGAGACATGCAGGGTCTTTCCATTAAAGAAACGAGCGAAGCCTTGAACTTGAGCGAAACTGCCGTGAAAACCCGTCTGCTGCGGGCGCGCCTGAACCTACGTGAACAGCTTTCAGCCTATTTTGCTGAACGCCTTTCGCAGGAGGAACACAAATGAGTTGCGAGGAAATCGACTGTAAAAAACTATGGGAATCGCTTTCCGATTATATCGATGGGGAAATAAGCGAAGAACTTTGCCAAAAAATCGAGCGGCACATGGCCGGGTGTGAGGATTGCCGCGTGGTGGTGGATACGACCAATAAAACCATCTGTCTCTGTCACTGCGACGACGATACCGAATTGCCCGCCGACGTGCGCGAGCGTTTGTTCGAGACGCTGCATATTGAAGACTATTTGAAACCGAAACCAGCCTGAAGAAACACAATGCAACCCGGTAACAGCAGCAGGCAGAATCTCATTTTGCTAATG
Source organism: Anaerolineales bacterium (assembly GCA_049792555.1). Taxonomy (GTDB): domain Bacteria; phylum Chloroflexota; class Anaerolineae; order Anaerolineales; family Villigracilaceae; genus UBA5195. Next base: position 5,994 of record JBARBA010000414.1, on the reverse strand, counting down.
ATCGGCAGCGGGTTGGTCCTGGTGGCTTTCGCAGCCTTTTTCATGCTGGGGCATCAGGACGGCGTTTCGTTGCCCAAAGGTCAGGAAAAGCCCGAAACGGTGAACCTCGCTGCCCTGCCACTGGCGGTCGATTTCCCTGCGCCCGATATCCGGCTGACGGATTTGCAGGGCCGCCCCGTGGCTTTTACCGATTACAAAGGACAGGTCATCCTCTATAACGCCTGGGCCACCTGGTGCCCGCCGTGCAAGGAAGAAATGCCCACCCTGGAGGCCTATTACCGGGCGCACCGGCAGGAGGGCTTCGCCGTGATCGCTGTGGAAGACGGCGAGTCGCTCGCGGAAGTGGCCGCCTACGTAAAAGCGATGGGGCTGACTTTCCCGGTCTGGCCCGATTTGAAGTGGGTGGCCAGCGAAACATTCGGCATTAACAACCTGCCGACTTCTTACGTGATCGACCGCAGCGGCAGGGCGCGCCTGACGTGGCGAGGCGCAATCACGCGCGCGATACTTGAAAAATACGTCACCCCGCTTCTCAAGGAGCCATAAAAATGGACGCAAAAGTCATCTGGAACCAAAACATGAGCTTTACCGGCAGCGCAACCAGCGGATTTAAACTGCCGCTGGATGCCGACCCCGGCGCCGGCGGCGCGGACAGCGGCTTTCGCCCGCTTGAACTGCTGGCGGTTGGCCTGGCGGGTTGCACCGCCATGGACGTAATTTCCGTCGTCCGCAAGAAACGCCAGGATGTGACTGCCTTCGAGGTGCTGGTCGCGGCCCAACAACAGAGCAACCATCCACACGTATTCACGACGGCGCAAATCCTCTACCGTGTTACCGGCCATAGCGTGGACGAGGCTGCCGTGCTGCGCGCGATTGAACTTTCGGCGCTGCAATACTGCCCGGCCCAAGCCATGCTCACGAAGGCTTTCCCGATGGAGTTGGTCTATGAAATTTACGAGGATCAGGGGGATGGCAAGACACAATTGGTGAAGCAGGGTCAATGGAAACCAGCGACGGGGTAACAAGACCTGGTCGAACACACCTTTTAACACGAAGTATCCATGAACAGAGTTCACCCTGAAGAATGAAAATTGGCAGTAGCACACAATTTGGCGGTCAGCCCGTAAGTTGCAATTAATTTCGACTTACATCTGGCGGTAAATCACGGAGAACCTGGATTTTGGATATTAGACTTTCCAGGGGAAGTCCTTATCCGGCGCGGGACGCCAGAAGGTTTCCAGGTTATCCATTTGATCGATGAAGGCCGTGATGCGCGCCTGGCGCATTTCGATAAACCTGACCCGCACCGCCGGGAGCGCCAACCCACTCCTGGCAATAAACTCGTCCAGCATTTGCAGCCCTGTTTCGGCATCCTGGATATCACCCATGGCAGCCTGATAATTGTGCAGGCGGCGCAGCAAATCTTCGGGCGCGCCGATCAGCAAGGGATGGATGCTTTCCACCTGGTAACGGAACTTCTTGAACGCCAGGCGCGTGCGATGGATGCTCGCGGTATCCTCAGGCAGGATGGCAAGCCGGTCCTGAACGGCGACGGCATAGGCATCGTCCACGACGGAACACACGGCGGCTTGCGCTTCGGGCACATTTTTGCGGAGCAAAGCGGCCCTCAACCTGGCAACCCGCTGCGATAGCCCCGCCGAACTGAATTCCTTGATGCTCTTTTCGAGACGCGAAACCAGCCGTTTTTCGCGCTTAAGCAAACGATCATGATAGGCGCTAATTTCGGGCAGTTCGGCCTGCATCTCTTCAACAATAACCAACTGCACCTGCATGTCACGCAACGTATCGAAAGCATCCAGGTTCGATTTGAGCAGACGCTGCGATTTCTTCATCTTTTTCTGGTGAACGACGGCCCGTCCCATTTCGACCGCCGCAATCAGGCGGCGGATGGTAATGCGCAGGTCGTGGACGTATTCTTCCGCAAATTCGCTGCGGGTGCGCTTCAGTTCGGCGCGGTATTGCTCCCAGCAATTGTCCAGGCATTGGACCAGCACCAGGATGGGTTGCGGGGCGTCGCTTTCGGGGGTGTCTTGCATCGTATTTTTCATGGGAAGGCCAAGGATTACAGAATGTCCTGGATACGGGCAACCAACTCGTCATGGATGACCGCCTGTGAACGGTTGCCGTTGACCACGTTGAATCCAAAATCGGCTTTCAGTTCACTGAAAGCGCGCTGGATGCGGCGCTGGTAGCGGACAAAGCTCTCATACATACTCCCGGAGCGCATAATATCCATGCCCGATTCCCAGTAATCGAGGGCGTCGTTCTTGCGGAAGCTGCGCTCGGCAAGCACGTGCGGCGGGACCTGGAGATAAAAAACTGTGTCGGGGACCACTGCGATGCCGTAAAGCTCGCGCGACCATTCCTTGCTCAAGCCGCGCACCATGCCGCGTGCAATCAGGGTGTAAATATAGCGATCGGCCAGGACGATAAAATCGGCGCGCAGCGAGGGGATGATGATGTGCTCAAGCTGGTCGGCAAAATCGGTGGCGTAGAACAGGCTCATGGTCAGCGGGCTGAGGGTGTTGCCCTGCTTGGCGGCTTCCAGTTCGGGGGCCACCAGGTCGGAACGTTTGATGCCCACTTGCACCGAGGCGTAGCCGCGCCTTTCCAGCCAGTCGCTCAACAAACCGATTTGGGTCGAACGCCCCGAACCGTCTGCGCCTTCGAGCACGATCAACTTGCCGTGCAGGCGACCGGGGTCAACGTGCGGAATTCCTTTCCCGTAAAAGCGTTTTTCTTTTTTCATTTGACGTTCCAGTCGTACTTGAATTTGGGCAGGTCGATTTTCCCGGCCACCAGCTCGCGGATTTCGCGCTGCTGCACGTCGGGCGGGCGCGTAGCCTCCACAGGGATCAGGCCAAACTCGTCCACCATGCGCAGGTATTCGTCGTAGACGCGCCCCTGGAAGATGCGGAAACTCTCGTCCACGTCGTCGGCGAAGCCCATGTCCATGCCCGCCTCGTAGTATTTCAACTGCGGGCGGCCTTCGAGAATGCGACTGAGCGCGATTTCGAGCGATACGTTGAAAAACAGGGCAATATCGGGCTTGATGGCAAAGCTGTACAGGTTGCGCACCCAACTGCGTTCCACGCCGCGCACGTGGTCGCGCGCAAAAGCGGTGTAGATATAACGGTCTGCCAGCACGATGTAACCGGCATGGAGCATGGGCAAGATGTGGCGCTCGAAGCGGTCGGCAAAGTCAGTGGCGTGGATCAGCGAAAAGGTGGTCGGCGTGAGCAACTGTTCCTTTTTGCCGCGCTTGGTGACCTTGCGCACAATCGGGGAGGAGTTCCACTCTGTGAAATAAACGCGATAGCCCTCCAGTTCCAGCCAGCGCTGCAACAGGTGGACCTGGGTGGACTTGCCGGAGCCATCCAGCCCTTCCACGACAATTAACTTCCCGGACAGGTCTTTGGACATTTTAACCCTCGATCTCAAGTTTAACGCCGAATGATTCGGCGAAGAGATTTTTACGTTTGGTCAGCGCCCATTTCTCAAGCATCAAGTCGCCTTCGCCGACCAGTTTGAGCCACAAAACGCCTTGTTTTTGTTCCACATCCACGCCGCTGACCCGCGCCGTGTGGCTGGCGTCCATCGCGTCGGCCAGGCGCAGCAGCGCGATCAGACGGACGGCAGTCTGGCGATCTTTATACGGCAGCGGGCCGCCAGGCGCAGACGAGTAATCGCCGTCAGGAGAAGACTTGCGGTGATAGCGCACGATATTGGCGACGATGGCTTGTTGAGAATCGTTCAGGCCGATCAGGGCATTGACGTTGAGAAGGTAATAACCATGCTTGTCATGGTCAATCGTATGAATGAAGTGCCCGATATCGTGCAGCAGGGCAGCCGTTTCAAGCAACAGACGGCTCTCTTCATCCAAGTGATGGAGGGAACGAGTCTCGTCAAACAGGTGGGTGGCGAGTTGCGCAATCAGTTTGCCATGCTGCTCATCGAACTGGTATTTGCGTCCCATTTGGATGGCCGAAGCCCAGACTTGGTCGCGCCGCAATGGATACTCCCCCGGCCCGATTTCCTGGGCCATGTCGATCAGCAGCCCGTCTTTCAAGCCCACGTCCGGGATGTGGATTTCGCGGACGCCTCCCTGGCGGGCGATCAGGCGCAGGACAATGGCCGCAGGCAGGATCACATCCGCCCGGTCGGGACGCAGGTTGAAGTCGCGCATACGTTCTTCCGGAGTCAGCGCTTTCAGGATGTCAATGATCGCATCCAATTCGTCCACAACAATCATTTTGTCTGAGTTGCGCTTGAAGAGTCGCTGGCGCAGGCTTCCCAATTCTTCCACGTTGCCGCCGGTGCCGATGCACAGGTCGATTTTGGCGCTGCCGATCTCGCGTTCGATGCGCTTGCGGGCGGCTTCGGCGTATTCGCGTGTGAGCTGTTCGAAGGCCAGCGTGTTGTCGCCGTCTTTCCCAAGCTTTTCCAGCATACGCACCGCGCCCATGTTGTAGCTGTCGGTGGCCAGCAGCTTGTCTCCGTCGGCGAGAGTCACTTCCACGCTGCCGCCGCCGATGTCGATCAACAGGGCCAGCCGGCCTTTCAGGTCGACGGCATTGGACACGGCCAGGTAGATCAGGCGCGCTTCCTCTTCGCCGCTGATCACTTCCACATTGATCCGGGTATGCTGGGCGATGCGGTCAATTAAAATGTCGCGGTTGGCGGCCTCGCGCATGGCGCTGGTGGCCACGGCCCGCACCCACGAAACTCCTGTATCGCGGATGATGCGTTTCAATTGGCTGAAAGCCTCCACCGCCCGGGCAATCGTCTCCTCGCCAAACAGCCCCGAGTCAAATACATCCTGCCCCAAACGCACCGGCAGGCGCACATTCTCGACAACCTCGACTTTACCGCGCTCGTCGACCTTGCCGACGGCGATACGGATGGCATTGGAACCGACATCGATCGAGGCAATCGTTTGCATGGAATTATTATACAGAGGTTTGTTCTGTTTTGTGCCCCGTTAATTCGGTAATTTCCCCGGTGACGATGAAAATCGTGCGTTCACAGATGTTCGAGACCCGGTCTGCGGCGCGCTCCAGGTGGTGCGCCGCCCGCAGCAGGCAAATGACTTCTTCGATATTGGACTCGTTTTCGAGCACGTACGTGATCATCACGCGATAAAACTGCAAGTACAGGTTATCCACGCTGTCGTCTTCATCGGGGATCGTGCGGGCTGCAACGGCATCTTCGTCGGCAAATGCCACCAGGCTGCGGTGCAACATGCTCATGGCGAGCTGCGCCATCAAGGGCAGGTCGCTCAAGCGCCTGATCGCCGGCCGGTCGCCAATGCGGATGCACAGCAGCCCAATGCCCTTGGCATAATCGCCGATGCGTTCCAGTTCGCCGATGATTTCGAGGATGGAAGCGATCACGCGCAGGTCGTGGGCCATGGGTTGTTGCGTGGCGATCAGGTTGATGACCCGGTTTTTTATATCGAAGCATTTGGCGTTGACCACCGCGTCATTTTCGATGATCTGCTGCGCCGCCCGCAGGTTATGCTGTTTGAGCGCCGCCGCCGAAGCCAGCACCGCCTGCTCCACCATACTGCCCAGAATGACGATCTCATCTTTGGTATTCTGAATTTCCTGGTCGAATAATTTGCGCAGCATGGGCTTCCTCGTCGAAATAAATTAATCCCTCCCGCCCCAAGCGGGCAGGGGGGTTGGCACTCAGCGTAACGATAACAGAAGATCGTTAACAGGCCCCGAAAATTTGGTTAAAGGATTGTTAATGGACGGCTGCTGCGGATGTTTTTTGGTCGATTTCAATCGGCTTTTTGGTTGTTAACCTGCCCTTAAACACAAGCAGCTGTTTTCCGTGTATCATTAGTACCTAACGTAACTTTTGTGCAAACAGTGGCCGAGATAGAAAAAACGGTTTAAAAAACGAACCTTACCAAATCCATATTATTGGGTATGCTCATGGGGCTTGATTACAGAACGAGGAAAAGCC
>JBARBA010000413.1:0-2560 GCA_049792555.1 Anaerolineales bacterium | reverse complement strand
GCTTTCGTCGCTTTAACTGACGTTGCCGTCGATTTAACTGACGCTTTCGTCACTTTGACCGACGACGCCGCAATTATTTTCTCGGAGATACCCAGTGGACTGAGCAGTAACTCATCTCTTGCTTTTCTCTCCACACCTAAAACAAGACATACTGCTTTAAAAATCTGTCCACCGAATTGTAGAAATCAATAATGGTCTCAGTCTTGCGCCAGCCGTGCCCCTCGCCAGGATACAGCTTATAGACGTGCGGCACCTTGTTGGCGCGCAGGGTGGCCACAATCTGCTCAGAATGTTCGGGCAGCACCACCTTATCGTCAGCGCCCTGGAAGACGGCCAGCGGGTCTTTGATCTTATCGGCGTGCAGGGCGGGCGACCAGGCCTTGAAGCGTTCGGCGTCCTGCGGCAACACGCCCACCAGCGAGTCGTTGTAGCGCTCCTCGAATTTGTGCGTGCCGATCAGGAAATCGAACAGGTTGGCGACGCCAAACAGGTCGATGCCGGCCTTGAAGACGCCGGGGAAACGTTCGAGCGCATTGAGCACGGTATAGCCGCCGGCCGAGCCGCCCATGACTACGATGCGCTGCGGGTCGGCGTAACCGAGCATTGCCAACGCTTGCGCGCCGCCGACGGCATCTTCGGTATCCAGCAGGCCCCATTGCTGGCGCAGCATGAGCATATAACTGCGTCCGTAGCCGGTGGAGCCGCGATAATTGACTTCGAGATAAGCATAGCCGCGCGTGGTGAAGAACGCAGCCTGCGTATTAAAGCGGGACGTGGATGCCGATGTCGGCCCGCCGTGGATGTCGACAATGGCGGGGGGCAGCCCGTCGGCAGCGCAGCGCGCGCTCGTTGGGGCATAATACAGGCCCTCGACAACCGTCCCATCGGGTGCGGCCCACTCGATGGGTTTGGGCGAGGCCAGTTCGTCAGGGTCGAGCGACTCGGACGACGAGCGCCGCAGGATGCGCGTTTTGCCGTTTTCCAAAAGCACAACCCGGTCGGGGGTTTGGGCGGACGAGGCGATCAGGGCCAACCGGTCTCCGATGGGAGATGCGGCGAGTTGCATCATCCAGGTGTAGGGGGCGACGTCGATCTGCCTGGACTCCCCGGAGGCGGTTTCCACCGCCCACAGCGCGCGCCAGCCCTTATCGTTTTCAAGATAAAAAATCCGGGACGAGTCCGCACTCCAGGCCATCAGGCGGATGCCCTGCGCCCAGGCGGGGTCGATCAGCGAAAGCCCTTCGACGAGAATCCGCCGTTTGTTGCTGACCAAATCTACAGCGTAGAGCGAGTCCCACTCCCCATCGTTGGCGAGAAAAGCCAGGGAACGGCCATCCGGCGAAAAAGCGGGCTGGAAGACCGGGACTTCGACGTCCCCAAAGATTTGCTTCACGTCGGTCAGCGCGCCGCCCTCGAGACGGGCGGTCATCAGGCGCGCGCCGTCCCAGGGCATTTGCGGGTGGTCCCACTCGACCCAGGCGATTCGCTTGCCGTCGGGATGCCAGGCGGGCTGCATGTAGAAATCCGCGCCGCTGGCGAGTTTGGCCGGCCAGTTTTTGCCTTCGGCGTCCACCAGCGCCAGGCAGTCGGCGCGTTCGTAGCTGTGGACGTAGAGGATTTGGCTGCCGTCGGGCGAGATGGCCGGGGAGGCGGCGTCGCCGAACTCAGGCGTGATCGGCTGCGGCGCGCCGTGGCTGAGGGGCACACGGTAGAGGCGGCCCTGCCCTGAAAAGACGGCCGCGCCATTGCGGACGGTGAAATCGCCGCCGCCGTAGCCCACCCCGGCCCTGACTTTGACGCCGCCCGAAACGTCGCGCGGGGCGTCGTCGCCGCTTTGGGCGACGAGCACGCCGCGCCCGTCGCGGCCTTCGAGCCAGACGAGCGTTTCGCCGTCCGAATCGAATTGGACATCGTCGAGGCGCAGTTTTGCGCCCAGCAGTTCAGGGGTAACGGGCGAGGGCCACAGCCCAAACGGGGTGGATTGTTTGCTCATCGGCATCTCTTTTCGTGGGTATTTACGGGCTTATAGATGCGGGTTGAACTTGCCAACCAGCTTGTCTCTGGGTTGGTAGCCGCTGGCGCGTTCCACCATCTCCCCATTTTTGAAAAGCATGACGGTGGGCAGGCCCATAATGCCGTAATTGATGAGCACGTTCGGGTTTTGGTCGGCGTCGCATTTGACGACCTTGACCCTGCCCTGCCACTCTTCCGCTAATTGCTTGACGATGGGGTCGACCATTTTGCACGGCCCGCACCAGGGCGCGGTGAAATCCACCAGCACCGGCAGGGAGGCATCGAGCACCTCGGTCTTGAAATCCTGTTCGTTGACATATTTGACTTCGATCATAACAGCCTCCTGATGGTTGATCTTATCACGACTGGCAGGCGGGATGGAGATATTTTTAAGAATCCAAATGATCCGGTGAATTATTTGGGTGTGCTTCAACCGAAGGGCGCGGTTACTTCGCAACCCATATTGCGTCCACTCCGCTATGCTACGGGATGATGTTGCGTATTCCGTTTTGAAGGTTTATATAATCCCGTAGCGCAGCGGAGTGGA
>JBARBA010000412.1:0-14996 GCA_049792555.1 Anaerolineales bacterium | reverse complement strand
GTCGGCGGCGCAATCTGGGCGGTCGGCGGCCTTGTTAAGTGCGTCGGCGGCGCAATCTGGACGGTCGGCGACCTTTCGTAGCCGGTCGGCAGCCTTTCGTAGCCGGTCGGCGACCATTCGCAGGCGGTCGGCAGCGTTATTTTATACGTCAGTTGCTATATCTGCATGGCGGGATGCCGCGCCCGGAGCATTGGCGGAATTGCAAACCGAATGGGTTGGTAAAGCAAATCGAAACGCGGGCCTATATCGGCAGTTCCACTATGGGAATGACATCACCCGTCATAAGGTGCTTTGCGCGCAGAAACAATAAACTCAAACAACTCTTTTTTGGAGTTTCGTTTACGCAAGGTTTCGATTTTGGTATCTGTAAAGCCCGTATTTTCGAGAATACTGGCATAAATATTTTCCACCGGAACGAGCGTATCATAAAACTTTGAATTCCCTACAATGTAAAATACTTTTGCGCCTGGCTCCAATACTTTGTGCAGGCTTTCCAAGTGAAGCGAAATATCGATAAAGTATTTATGCACATAATTCGCAAGCAAAGGACTGTTTTCGTAAATCCCTTCTATGATTTGGGTAAAACCCTGATGCTGAACGCGATGACCGTTAGGTTCCCATTTCGTCAGCCTGCTGGTTGCTATGCCCCAGGTTCCGCCAATCGCCAACCAATCCAACTCTGCGGCCTGGCGGGCTTCTTTTAGATATTCGAGCCAATACATATAAGGGCGCAGTTCACGGATATAGCTCATGCGGTTGGGATACGGCGGAGATGTTATCACGCCATTATATTTCCTGTCCTGTGGCACATGGCGGGAATCGCCGTTAATAACCCGAATCTTTCCAGTTACGGAACTCCTGGCAGATTGAAGTATCTCTAAAACATCCCGCACAAACCGATTGGCTAAGTTCTCCATATCGTCAGGCGCAAAAAGAAAATCTTGCAATTCATCTTTCTTGAAAGACATGGATTGATGATTAAACGCCGCATTGGATGATTCGATCACCAGCCGGCAAAATGCCATTTGCAAAAGGTCTTTGGCATTCGAGCGATTGGGGAAAGAGAGATTAATACCTTGATGAAGTCTGGCAAGATAAGCCAGCTTGTCTTTTGTCCACCAGCGTTCTATGTTGCTCAACGGAGGCACCCAAAGGTGATTTTCCCGGCTCTCGCCGATTGCCCTGGATGCAAGGTTTTCGACTTCGGCGCGAACTTCATCCAACTCGGCCTGCAAATAGTTTTTTGTTTTGACTTCAGCAAGCCATATCAAAAACGGATTGATATCGATCAAGTCGCAATCTATTCCGCGTTCCCCGCATACCAGCCCCGTTGTTCCGGTCCCGGAAAATGGGTCTAATATTCGGTTGATTTCAGGATTCTTGTCAAGAATATTGTTTACCAGCTTAATCGAATAGGCGGGCGTCAGCCTGAGCCAACCATGACGCCCGTTTTTTAAGTTGTGTTTATAGGTTAAGTCGCTTGTTTGTTTAATTTCAAACATCTGATTGGTTGGCAGTGAAATCCCGGCGGTCGGGAGCGTTATTTTATGGCTCTCTGGGAATTAGCGTGGTATTCCCTCATATCTGGGGGCCAACCCGTACGTCGGGATTAATCCCGACGTACGGGTTGGAAGATTCCCAAAGACCCATTTTATACGCCGGTTGCTATCTCTATAGGACAGGATGCCGCGCCCGGAGCATTGGCGAAATTGCAAGCTGAATGGGTTGGAAAGACAAATCGAAACGCGGGCCTATACCAGACTGGCGGCGGGGTGGGTAACTGCCCTACCGAGCATAATTGGGCACGTTGATATTTCACATAACTATAGCCAATCGACAATATCGGCATCAGCAATATCCGGATCAATTTCATTGAGAATATTCCGAATTTCAATAAACTTACCAGTGTCGTTAATACCTACGAGAAGTTGACTGAGGCTATATAAAATAATTAGCCCAGCAAAAAGATCAACTAATATCCCGAAATTTGATTTGATAAAAATTGTCGCAAGAATCAAAAGAAAAAAGCCCAAAATTGAGAATAATAACCCACACAGAAATTCATATAAAGCTCGAATTCGTAAACGTTGCTCTTTAAACCCAAACATTATTTGCTTATGTTGATTTGCTTTTAGCTCATCAATTCTCCTTTTCCTTTTTTCGGAACGCTCTAATGCTTTATTTCTGAAGTTGTTAGATGTTTTGATAAGTATTTTTTCTAGCCCAATTTTAAAATATGGGCTAATAATATTTATTCCAATGCCGACAACAACAACGCCTAGCCACCAAGACACGGAAGACAAATTAGAAAGAAATTCACTCATGCAAAACCTCTCTGAGAAAAATTCATTAAAAAGGGGATGTCCAACGAATTAAGGATTGATGCGGCGGGAGAGAGAAAAATCGAAGATGGGCAGTGCGCGCCAAATCCGAAACCTTTAGGCTTCGGCCAAAGCACGCTCGTGGCGATATGCGGGCGAATAAGCTTCGATCTTTTGAATGGAAACCCTGTCGTATACTTTTTCACCGCAATTTGGACACTCGTAAAATTCCATCGCGGGCACCGTGTACGTTTGGCCTTTATAGCTGCGCGTGACGTCTCTTACCACCGGCCTGATTTGGTCACTGCCGCAAGTCGGACAAGTTTTGATCAACAGTTTATCGTTCATGGTTTATAGCGCCTTTTTGGACGAAATCAAAAAATAATAGGTTTCAACACCGGCTTCTTGCGCCAATTTGCCTTTGGAGTAGATCATCAAACCTTCCAGGTTTGTGCTTTGGATGATGTGCAAATATTCCCTGGCTTGCTTGTGATAGGGGCTTTGGGAGCGAATCGTTTTATAAATTGCCACTGCATTAACGATAGACTCGGCAACGTCCAATTCCGTTAAACCATCAGCCTCCAATTCCAAGCTGGCTTTTTCGCTGAAGGCGTAATGGCCGGACAAAATGGCGCGTTTGATGCGAACCAGTGTATCGCTCATAAATTTAAGTATAGCATATCCTTTATTACTTCATACCATTCCACATATCATCCACTCTCAAAACCTCCCAAACCTGCAAACCCATTGCAGCCCGCCCCGCCAAAGGCGTATAATATTAAAGACGCGCACATCAGCAATGAATGCGACGTTTCGACATTAGACGTTGGACGTTGGGTCTCAACTTTCCAACCTGCAAACCTTTTCAACCGTCTCAAGGGGCAACCCCCAAAGCGGACTCTACCTTGATCGGAGGGTACCATGTCTACAACCACTGTTTTTCCCACCACCACCGCAACACGCAAAAAAGTCACCACACTCGCCCTGCGCCAGAAAAAGGAGCGCGGCGAGCCTATCACCATGCTGACCGCCTACGACTACCCCACCGCCCTGACGATGGACGAAGCCGGCATGGACGTCATCCTGGTCGGCGACTCGCTCGGCATGGTCGTGCTGGGCTATGAAAACACGCTGCCCGTCACCATGGAAGATATGCTGCATCACTGCCGGGCGGTGGCGCGCGGGGCAAAAAGCGCCATGCTGATCGGCGATATGCCGTTCATGTCGTACCAGGCCTCCATCGACGAAGCCGTGCGCAACGCCGGGCGCTTCCTGCAAAACGGCGGCATGGACGCCGTCAAGCTGGAAGGCGGCCACGAGCGCGTGAGCGCGGTGCAGGCCATCGTGGCGGCGGGCATCCCCGTCATGGGACACCTGGGGCTGACGCCGCAGTCTGTGCATCAACTGGGCGGCTTCCGTCCGCAGGGCAAGAGCGCGCTGGCGGCCAAACGCCTGCTCGAAGACGCCCTGCTGCTCGAAGACTCCGGCTGCTTCGGCATCGTGCTCGAATCGGTGCCGGCGCGGCTGGGGGCGTTGATCTCCAAAAAGCTGACCATCCCCACCATCGGCATCGGCGCGGGCGCGGGCTGCGACGGCCAGGTGTTGGTGACGCACGACCTGCTGGGCCTGTTCGAGCGCTTCACGCCCAAATTCGTCAAACGCTACGCCGACCTGCACAGCGAAATGCAACACGCCTTTGCCGAGTACATCGCCGACGTGCAGGCCAGAACCTTCCCCGGCGCGGAGCACACCGTCGAAATGAAAGACGACGAGTGGACGGAACTGCTCAACAGCCTTTAAACGAACTGCTGATCGTTGGCACAGGCGCGCTGGCCACGTTGTTTGCCGCGCGCCTGGCCGCCAACGGTGTGGCAATCACGATGCTCGGCTCCTGGCAGGCGGGGCTGGATGCTTTGGAAAAAAACGGGGCGTGTCTGACGCTGGCAGATGGTTCCGCGCTAACGGGCCGGGTGGCGGCTGTCAGCGACCCGGCAAGCCGCACCCTAGCCGGGGTGAGGCTTGCGTTGGTGCTGGTCAAAAGCTGGCAGACAGAGCGGGCGGCCGCCCAACTGCGGGGATGCCTGTCGGATGACGGACTGGCCGTCAGCTTGCAGAACGGCCTGGGCAACCGCGAAACGCTGGTTCGTTTTTTGGACGACTCGCGGGTGGGGCTGGGGGTAACCACTCTCGGGGCCACGCTGCTTGGGCCGGGGCATGCAGGCTTCGGGGGCGATGGGATCGTCTCTCTCGAAACGCGCCCACGCCTGGAGCCGCTGCAAAAGCTATTAAACGGCGCGGGCTTTCGCGTGGACATCCTCCCCGACGCCCGCGCCTTGCTGTGGGGCAAACTGGTGGTCAACGCCGCCATCAACCCGCTGACGGCGCTGCTGCGCGTGCCGAACGGCGCGTTGCTCGAACGCCCCGGCGCGCGCGCGCTGATGGCCGGGCTGGCAAACGAAACCGCTGCGGTGGCGCGCGCGCTGGGCGTGGAACTGCCCTTTGACGACCCTGCGGCGGCAGTGGAGGCCGTAGCGCGCCGCACGGCGACCAACCGCTCGTCGATGCTGCAAGACGCGCAGCGCGGCCCACAGACCGAAATCGACGCGATCTGCGGGGCGGTGGCGCGCGCCGGGGAAGAGGTGGGCGTTCCGACGCCGCTCAACCGCGTGATGTGGCAAATGCTCACGCCATGAGCGCCCAAGCAGGGGATTTATGTAACTTCTCAATAATTGGTGGTTGAGTAGGCAGCGGTGTTGTTCCGCCGCCGTACCGCGTAGTCCCCGGCAGGGGGAAACCACATGTAACAACAATTCCCACCAAATTTTGAGAAGATACGGATTTATGGTAATATTTCCGGCTGACAATCACTTTCCTTTGGAGGTACCCGATGCGCAGGATTGTTCTTTTGCTGGTTTTTGTGGCAATGCTGTTTACACTGCCGGCCAACGCCAGGGCCGCGCCGGATGTGACGCTGGAAAACCTGACGATCCAACTCTGGCCCGATCACGACGAGCTTGCGGTGTTGGTCATTTATGATTTCAACCTGAATGCAGACACGCCCCTGCCTGCGACCATGCGTTTCCAGATACCGTCGAGCGCCAACCTGGCGGCCGTAGCCAGCGCTTCGGGCGGCACGTTGGTGGACGTGGCGCATGAGTTGTCGGCTGCGCAGGGCAACAACCAGGTGGTGACGTTTGCGATCACCGAGCAAACAAGCTACCACCTGGAATATTACCTGCCGTACACGTTGGAAGGCAAAGTGCGGAATTTTGTATTTACCTGGCCGGGCGATTATGCGGTGACATCGTTCAACCTGGCCTTACAAAAGCCCAGCGCCGCAACGAACATCACCACAGACCCGGTCCTGGCAGACATCCCGTCAGACCAAAACGGTTTTGCGTACCAGGCCACTTCGACCTTGAAGCTGGCGGCGGGACAGACTTTTTCACTCAAGGTGCGCTATGAAAACGACAACGACACATTGAGCGCTTCGACCTTGAAGGTACAGCCCAGCTCGCCGTTGACGGACAATCTCCCCGGGCAGGTTTCGGTGATGACGTATATTCCCTGGGTTTTGGCGGGGCTGGCGCTGCTCTTGATTGCAGGCGGCATTGGCTGGTACTGGCTTTCCAGCCGGGGCAGCACAGGTTCACCGAAACGGGGCTGGCGCGTCAGCGCCCGCGACAAAACGGCAACTGATGCAACGCAGGACAGGCAGGTTTACTGTCATCAATGCGGGAAGCGCGCCCAGGCGGATGACCGTTTCTGCCGCACGTGCGGCGCAGAGTTAAGGCGGGGCGAAGCGTAAAGGTTTTTGTACGACCCCCGAAAGAGATAACGGAGGCACACGGGCGCGACATCGCGCCTGTTTGTGTTTGTTTTGCCGCATGTTCCTTGCAAGCTCGATGATAAGGAACTCATCCTAAAATTCTTTAACGCAAAGTCGCAAGGACGCCAAGACGCAAAGATTTTTGATAAAACCCCGGCAAAAGCCTTCTATGCAGATCGACATCGTGCCCGTAGGGTATTTTCGCCTTGTGTCTTGCAGTTTTTCTAAAAAACCCTTTGCGACTTTGCGGCTTTGCGTTAATGGTTTTTTATTTTTGGGATGAGTTCCAAGCAAAATAAAGCCAAGTCTTTACCTCGTTCTCATTTTTAACTCAGAAAGAAGTTCTATACTTAGGGGAATGTGTTGCGCTGATTAATGGTAGCTTCACACTGTTTTCCAACTTTTTACTTTACCCGTAACCTGGCTGACGTTCCCTCACAAATCAAAAACAAAATGATCGAAGAACCGCCTGCTTCACGTTCCGAACTGCGGCAACCCATCACGCAACGCATGCGCGCGTTCGCGCGTAGCGTTGCGCCGTTTGCCGCCGGTGTGCTGTCGGTTCTGCTGGCGTTGTGGCTGTACGGTGTCCTGTTTCCCGGCCCTCGCCAATTGACGACGGGGGATGTCAGCAGTTCGATTGCCCAGGCCATGGCCTCCGCCACACCGCCGCCGGCCTTTTCAGCGCGCGTCTACCAGATCATCCAACCCTCGCTGGTGCTCATCCAGACAAAATCGACGGATGCGGCGGGGAAGGAAGACGATTCCCTGGGCAGCGGCGTGGTGATCGACGACGGCGGCGATATTATGACTGCCTTGCACGTCGTCGCTGGCGCAACCGGGATCGAAGTAACCTTTGCGGACGGCACCCAGTCGAGCGCCGATGTGAAAATTCGGCAACCGCAAAACGACATCGCCGTTTTGCAGCCGGACAAGCTCCCGAAGTTGCTGGTGCCCGCCGTATTGGGCAATCCAAACCGTATGCGCGTCGGGGACGAGGCCTACGCCGTCGGCAACCCATACGGTCTGTATAGTTCGATGAGCGCGGGCGTCATTTCGGGCTTCGACCGGACTTTCCAAACCCCCAACAGCGCCATAAAGATGCAAGGCTTGATCCAGATCGATACTGCCGTCAACCCCGGCAATTCAGGCGGCCCGCTGCTCAACCGCGACGGCCAGGTGATTGCCATTGTGATCGGGCTGACGAACCCCACCGATGCGACTTTCTTTGTCGGCATCGGTTTTGCCATGCCGATCGGCACGGCGCTCTCGGCCTTTGGCGGCTCGCCGATTCAGTAAGGATGAAGGATGAGAGATGAAGGATGAAGGATGAGAGATGAAAGATGAAGGATGAAGGATGAAGGATGAAGGATGAAAAAAAACGTTCTCTTGATCTTTGATCTTGATCTTTCATCTTGATCTTTCATCTTTCATCTTTCATCTTTCATCTTTGATCTTTGATCTTTGATCTTTGATCCACCCTTTCCCCAGGAGCTTATTTATGGACCAAAACACCAACCCCGAAAACCGCAAGCCGATGGAACGCGTGTTGTACGAAGTCAAAAAGGTCATTGTCGGGCAGGACCACCTGCTGGAACGGCTGGTGGTGGCCCTGTTGGCGCGCGGACATATCCTGGTCGAAGGCGTACCGGGCTTGGCGAAGACCATGGCCATCAAGACGCTGGCCGAGGCCATCGGCGGCGAGTTCAAACGCATCCAGTTTACGCCCGACCTGGTGCCCGCCGATTTGATCGGCACGCGCATCTACAACCAGAAGACCGGCGAGTTCAACACCTCGCTCGGCCCGGTCTTCACCAACCTGCTGCTGGCCGACGAAATCAACCGCGCGCCCGCCAAGGTGCAGAGCGCGCTGCTTGAAGTCATGCAAGAGCACCAGGTCACCATCGGGCGCGAAACCTACAAGGTGCCGAGTCCCTTCCTGGTGCTGGCCACGCAAAACCCGATCGAGACCGAAGGCACGTACGCCCTGCCCGAAGCCCAGGTGGACCGCTTCATGCTCAAGGTGCTGGTCGGCTACCCCAGCAAGACCGAAGAATTCGTCATCGTCGAGCGCATGACGGGCGTGTTGCAGGCCGTCCAAAAGGTGTTAACCACCGAGCAGTTGACCGTCTTGCAGCAGGAAGTGGACAAAGTCTACGTCGACCCGGCGCTGATCGAATACGCCGTGCGCATGGTGACAGCCTCGCGCAAGCCCGATGAAGTTGGCTTGAAAGATTTGCAGCGTTACATCATGTTCGGCGCAAGCCCGCGCGCTTCGATCAACCTGATCCTGACGGCCCGCGCCCTGGCCTTCGTGCGCGGACGCGATTACGCCCTGCCCCAGGACGTCTTGGACATGGCCTTCGATGTGATGCGTCACCGCATCGTGCTGACCTACGAGGCGCTCTCAGACAACGTGACCAGCGACAATGTGGTGAAAAAGATGCTCGACCGCATTCCGATCCCTGTGGTGCCCCTGCATGAACACACCAACACCAACGCCAACGCTCACGTCAACGCCTGAGCGCATCCTGCAGCGCCTCGACTGGCAGGTCATCCGCCGCCTGGATGGGCTGCTGCAAGGCGATTACCGCAGCCTGTTCTACGGCTACGGCGTGGACTTTGCCGACCTGCGCGAGTACCAGCCCGAAGACGACATCCGTTACATCGACTGGAACGTGACTGCGCGCATGGACACACCTTACGTCCGGCAGTACGTGGAAGACCGCGAAATTACGGCCTGGTTCCTGCTTGATCTCAGCCCGTCGGTGGATTTCGGCCTGCTGAAAAACCAGAAGCGCCGCGTGCTGGTCGATTTCGTCGCCACGCTTGCGCGGCTGCTGACGCGCCACGGCAACCGCGTCGGCGCAATGTTTGCCAGCGGCGGCAGCCGCATCGAGCGCACCATCCCGGCGCGCGGCGGGCGCAACCAGGTGCTGCGACTGATCAACGACCTGCTCAAACAGCCGCAGTTGACCAAGTCGCCGTTCACGGACCTGACACCGCTGATCGAGGGCGGGCTGCACGCCATCAAATCGCGCTCATTGGTCTTTATCATCTCGGACTTTATCAGCGCACCGGGCTGGGAACGTCCCTTGAGCCTGCTCAACCAGCGCCACGAAGTCCTGGCCATCCGTCTCTGGGACCCGCGCGAAGCCGAACTGCCCGATATCGGCCCGGTTGTCATGGAAGACGCCGAGACCGGAGAACAACTCTACGTGGATACGCACGACAAGAAATTCCGCCAGCGCTTCAAGGAAGCCGCTCAAAAGCGCGAGGCGGCCCTGGCGCAAGCCTTCAAACACGCCGGGGTGGACGCGCTTTCGCTCTCGACCGAAGAAGATATGGTGCGCGCCATCGTGCGCTTTGCTGCTTTGAGAAAGCAAAAAAAGATGAAAGATAAAGGATGAAAGATGAAGAGAACGTTTTTTCTTCATCCTTCATCTTTCATCCTTCATCCTTTAGGTGATTTATGTCCTTCATCTGGCCCGCCATGCTTTTCCTGCTCTTGCTGCTGCCCGTCTTTGTGGTGGTGTATGTCGTCTTATCCATCCGGCGAGGGCGCGCCGCCGCGCGTTACGGCAAGCTGGGGCTGCTGCAACCGGCGCAAGGGCGCGGGCTTGGGGTACGCCGTCACATCCCGTCGGCTTTCTTCCTGTTGGCGCTGTCCATCCTGATCGTCGCGCTGGCCCGTCCGCAAGCCGTCATCAGCATCCCGCGCGTGGTCGGCACGGTCATCCTGGCCTTCGACGTTTCGGGCAGCATGGGCGCCGCCGATCTCAAGCCGACCCGCATGGAAGCCGCCAAAGTCGCTGCGCAGGATTTCGTCGAACACCAGCCGCGCACCGTGCAGATCGGCGTGGTGGCCTTTAGCGATAGCGGCGTGAGCGTCCAGGCCCCGACCGGCGACCGGGACCTGGTCATGGCTGCCATCAAGCGCCTGACGCCGCAGCGCGGCACCTCGCTGGCGGGAGGCATCCTGGCGTCGCTGAAAGCGATTGCCGACGGCAGCAACCCGCCCACGCACTTCTACAGCAACCTGACGCCCGCTCCCACCCCTTCGCCGACGCCGGTGCCCAAAGGGACGTACACGCCCGGGATGATCGTGTTGCTTACGGATGGCGAGAACAACGAAAACCCCGATCCGCTTGCCGCCGCCCAGGCCGCTGCCGACCGCGGCGTGCGCATTTACACCGTCGGCATCGGCAGCGTTACCGGCACAGACTTAAAGATCGGCGGTTTCACCGTCCACACGCAGCTCGACGAGGCGACGCTCCAGCAAATCTCCGACCTGACCGGCGGCGCGTATTACAACGCGAACAACGCAGAAGACCTGCTCAAGATTTACGACAGTATCAACACGCAGTTGGTCGTCAAAGCCGAAGAGACCGAAATCACTTCTGTTTTTGCGGGCGCGGGCATCCTCGTGCTGCTGATCGGCGCTGCATTTTCACTGCTGTGGTTCAGCCGCCTGCCATAACCAACGAAAAGGTGACAGTCACTTGGTGACGTTCTGAAGGTCATTAATATGGATTTACTCTGGCCCGGTTTCCTGTTCCTGTTTCTTCTAATCCCGCTCATCGTCGCGCTCTACATCTGGATGATGCGACGGCGACGGCTTGCCGTGCGTTACTCCAGCCTGTCCCTGCTGCGCGAGGCGCTGCCGCGTCCATCGCGCCTGCGACGCCACATCCCGTTTGTTTTGATGCTGCTCGGCCTTGCCAGCCTGATCTTCGCCCTGGGGCGTCCGGTGATGGTCGTCAGCGTGCCCACCGACCAGACCACCGTGCTGCTCTCGATCGACGTTTCGCGCAGCATGTGCTCGACGGACATCCTGCCCAGCCGCATCCAGGCGGCCCAGGCGGCTGCGCTTTCGTTCATCCAAAAAGAGGACGCCAGCCGCTTGATCGGTATCGTGGCCTTCTCCGGTTTCGCGGAAGAGATCCAGTCACCGACGATGGATAAGGGGGCGCTGCAAGCCGCCATCCAGAGTCTCACCACCGGGCGCAGGACGGCGATTGGCAGCGGAATCCTGAAGGCGCTGGATGCGATTGCCGAAGTGGACGAAAACGTCCCGCCCAGCGTGGACGATCCCACGCTGGAGCCGCCCCCGGTTGCCAAAGGAGCCTACGCCCCGGATATCATCGTCCTGCTGACGGACGGCGTGAGCAACACCGGCCCACTGCCCCTGGACGCCGCCCAACAGGCTGCGGACCGGGGTGTGCGCGTCTACACCATCGGTTTTGGCACCGCAAACGGGTCGAATTTTCCAAATTGCGGCCAGCAATTCATCGGCGGCGAACCGTTCTTCGGCGGTGGGGGTGGCGGTCGCGGCGGCGGAGGTGGAGGGGGCGGGTTTGGTGGGGGAGGTTTTGGCGGCGGCGGGTTCCGCCGGGGCATCGACGAGGACACACTCAAACAAGTCGCCGCCCTGACGGGTGGAACTTACTACTCAGCCGAAAGCGCCAGCGAGCTTCAACGCGTTTTCCAGGATTTGCCCACCTCGTTGATCGTCAAACATGAAACCACCGAAATCAGCGTGGCTTTTACGGCGCTGGGCGCGCTGCTGGCGGCGCTGGCGATCCTGCTTGCGCTGCTCTGGCATCCGCTGCCGTAAGCGATCGCGCAGTTCGTATCCAACAAATTAGTGTATCTTCTCAATATGAGGGGAAATTATTGATACAGGTGGTTTCGATACGGCGGCGGGAAGCATCGCCGCCTACTCAACCACCGATTATTGAAATGATACAAATTAGTCGTGTCTGAGTAATTATCCTTTCCAACGCAATACGACAACTTCCTCACGAAGTTGCTCTTTGGTGGCTGTCGCCAGCCGGGTACGGAATAAGTCAATCCCTATCAATTCACAGCCCAAGGGTTGCGCTATATCGGCCAACAATTGTCCTGTGCGTATCATGACACGCAAATAGGAAGCCTGATCTCCAACAACATAAGCGAGTTGAGCGCCTGGACGAAGCATTCTGCAAAGTTCCGATAAATGGCGCGTCATCCCGCCAAAATATAATTTTGTGACCTTCCCATATAACTTTTCAAAGCCTAAATCTTTGCCCAATTCAATGCGCCGTTTCTCGATATCGCTGGCAATGCGTTGAATCTCCCCATTTTCCCCTTGAAAATGGGGAGATATCAATTGTTCTCTCCTTTCCATTTTCAAAGACTTTTAGAACTGCGTGAGAATAATTTTCGTTTGTATAAACGGCTCGTGGAACGCCCTTTAATTCAAGGGCAAGTCCAGATTTTGCTGCACAAGACCAGCAGTTATTTGGATCAAATCCTGGTGTTGGTCGCCCAGCATTATCATCCAAAAGGTTGGTGATTTCATCAACTTTTGGCCCGCATGGGCCGTCATTATGCGCCAACCGCTGACCCTTGCCCACGTAGTAGGTGTGCGCATCCTGGACGGTGAGATTATACATCTCCCGGGTGGTCTGCTCGGTTTTGACGCTTTTGACCTTGCCCGCCGAGCCGTCGGCTTTGCGGACGGCATCGCCGATTTGCAGGTCTTTGGCCTTGACCCAGCCTTTGCCTTCTACATAGAAGGAATGTTCAGGGGTAGTGGTAAGCTTTTCGTCGTCAATGGTGAGCTTGACGATGGTCTGGTCGGTGTGGTGGATGGTGTCGGTAACAGGGTGGAAACTGATCTCACCGGTCTCGGCATTCCAGGCCAGGACGTAATCGCCGATCTGGATTTCGCTGATCGGTCTTTCGCCGTTGCGGGTGGCGCATATCACAGGACTATTAAAATAAAAAATCGGCGGCGGTTTGACCGCACGCCGATTAGGAACGTTATTCTTCTGGAAATTCAATCCGCATTTTATGAAAGCGTCCCAACACACTTTTAATAGTTCTCGCCATGACATCAAGCCACGAGCTTACTTCTTCGGTTTGGCCGATTTCTGTCTGTTGCAGTTCTTCAAGAACTTCTTTTAATTCATTAACCAATGTAGAGAATTTAATAAGGTTTCTTCTGTATTTATCAAAAATTACCTTTTTGCTATCGGGTTTTTCGAGATAATCCTGACGATAAGTTTTAAACATTAGATCGAATCTGCCTTGTAGGTCAGATAGTTTGTTTGTTAGACTCTCTCCCAACTGATCGACCGAACAAATCTCCAATAAATGACTAAGAACCATTGCAAGATCAGCAGCATGGCTTCCTATAATCAAAAACGCGGGATACCCATATATACCTATACTCTCTAAAAGTTCTTTATAATAATCATCATCATTAGTCATAAGGGTCCTTTTATGCACCATAAGCAAGGCTGTTTTTGATTAGAATTTCTGCCGTTTTCAGCTAGTCGGCCTGAGTTATCATAAAGCGCGCTGATTAAGGAATTATGACAGATGATCCCATCATCTGTCCAAGAGTCTCGATAATCAGATTAAGGCCTACTGGATCATTCATTGCTCCCCATCCTTTTAGAAGAGCAAATCTTCCATCAGCAGTAATATCAATGGTTGTTTCAACACCATCTTCGGCAACTTTTAAAACGACATGAGACTGGTTCCAATTTGTAAAAATATCTCGTGGAACCCCTTCCAAATTTGGATCAAGACCAGATTTTACTGCACAATGCCAACAGTTGTCTGGGTCAAAATTAGGAGTCGGATGACCGGTATTAGCGTCCAATAGTTTGGTTACATCTACTCTTGGATTACATATCCCAGCATTATGCACCAACCACTGACCCTTGCCCACGTAGTAGGTGTGCGCATCCTTGACGGTGAGATTATACATCTCCCGGGTGGTCTGCTCGGTCTTGACGTTTTTGACCTTGCCTGCCGAGCCATTGGCTTTGCGGACAGCGTCGCCAACTTGCAGGTCTTTGGCGTTGACCCAGCCCTTGCCTTCCACATAGAAGAGATGCTCCGGGGTGGCGGTGAGCGTTTCGTCGTCAATGGTCAGTTTGACAATGGTTTGGTCGGTGTGGTGGATCGTATCGGTGACGGGGTGGAAGCTGATCTCGCCGGTTTCCGCATTCCAGGCCAGGACGTAATCGCCGATCTGGATTTCACTGATCGGTTTTTCGCCGTCTTGAGTGGCGACTTGCGTATCTGCGCTGAAACTGTTGATCGGGCAGCTTCCACCGGTTTCATCCAAAAGCGCATCGCCTTCTTCTGCGTATGCTTCGCCTTCTGCCGCCGCAGCCGCTTCTTCGTCGTTTTGCGTCAGGAATGTATATTCGGCAAACGCCTGCAAACCCAGCGGGTCGATAAAGTTGACCGGATTATTCGCCGTATAGGTATAGCGGTTCAGTTGCGCCGGATCGTTGATGTTGTAAGAATTGGTGTCCTGCGAGAGAAATTGCCCCACACCCGGGTCATAGTAGCGCGCCCGCAAATCATACAAGCCGGTTTGCGCATCGAACTGCTGACCGGTGTATTGGTATGGGTTGGCGCTGCTGCCGGTGTGGTTGAGGGTTTCACCAAAGGCGCTGTAGTCGTAACTGTCGGTCAGGCTGCCGGCGGCATCCGTCAGGCTGCGGACGCTGCCGTGTCCATCCTGCAAATAGTAGGATGGGGCGTCGTTGCGCGTTTGCGAGATCAGTTTCGCGCCGCCATAGACGTAGCTGGTGGTGTTGCTGCCGTCCGTTTCCAGTACCACGTCGCCGTAACGGGAAGCTTCGTCCCACAGGTAGTGGGTGGTTTGAGAACCGACGCTTTGTTGAACACGCAGGCCGTCCACGTTGTAGAGGTTGGTGACGTTCGTCCCGTCCGGTTCGGAGGCTGTAATCAGGCGGTCTGCCGCGTCGTAGGCGTATTGCGCGGAGGCGGCCGGGCCGCCGTCGACGCCGGTCAGGTTGCCGCGCCCGTCATAGCGG
>JBARBA010000411.1:0-8117 GCA_049792555.1 Anaerolineales bacterium | reverse complement strand
GCCTGCACCTGAGCAAACTGGCCGAAGCCATGGTGCTCTTCACCAGCAGCGAGTTTGGCTTCTTCGGCCTGTCAGACGCCTTCTCCACCGGCTCAAGCCTGATGCCGCAGAAGAAAAACCCCGATATGTTCGAGTTGACGCGCGGCAAAGCCGGCGCGCTGCTCGGCATGTTGACCGGCCTGCTGGCAACGCTCAAGGGCCTGCCGTCCACCTACGACAAGGATTTGCAGGAAGACAAGCTGCCGGTCTTCAACGCCTACGACACCCTGCTGGCGCTGCTGCCGGTGCTCTCCGGCGCAGTCGAGACACTTAGTCCGCGCCCCGAACGGATGCGCGCGGCCATCGACGCCGCCATGTTGGCCACCGATTTGGCGGATTATCTGGTCGTCAGGGGCACACCTTTCCGCGAGGCGCATTCCATCGCCGGGAAGGCCGTCCGGGCAGCGGCAGAGAAAGGCCTCAGCCTGGACCAGCTCCCATTAAACGAGTGGCAGGCGCTCGGTAAGATCGAGTCCGACGTGTATGCCGTCTTCGACCCGCAAAAATCCGTCGAAAAGAGAAATGCCATCGGCGGCACCGCGCCCCAAGCCGTCCAAAAACAAATCGAGCAGGCCAAAGCTGCTCAAGCCGTTCAATTTTATAAACCGTAAAATGCAACCAAAGGAGAATCCCATGAATATCGTATCCTGCCCAGAATGTTCCGCCGAAATTACGCTGGATGCCGGCACTGTTGTCGGCGAAATCACCGTCTGCCCTGATTGCGGCGTGGATTTGGAAGTGAAATCCCTGGACCCCGCTACCGTTGACCTGGCCCCCATGGAACAGGAAGACTGGGGCGAGTAAGAGCGCAGCGCCGCTGCGCCCCTACGGGAAATTAATATGCAAAAACGCTTGAAAATTGGTGTGTTGTATTCGCGCGTGCGCGTGGAAGAAAAGTGGATATTCGGCGCAATGGAAAAGCGCGGCATCGACTATGAACGCCTCGATGACCGCGTTATTTCCTTCGACCTGGAGAACCCCGCGCCCTGGCTGGAGTTCGACGCTGTGCTGGAACGCAGCATCAGCTATACCAGCGGCCTGTATGCGCTGCGCATCCTGAATGCGTTCGGCATCCCGACGGTGAACACGGCGGCGGTGGCCGAAGCCTGCGGCGACAAGGTCACAACCAGCGCCCTGCTGGCCAAGGCCGGGCTGCCGCAGCCGCATAACATGATTGCCTTTACGCCCGAATCGGCGCTGGAGGCAATTGAAAAATTTGGCTACCCGGTGGTGCTCAAACCGGCGGTCGGCTCGTGGGGACGGCTGCTGGCAAAAGTCAACGACCGCGACGCCGCCGAAGCCGTCCTGGAGCACAAAGCCGTGCTCGGTTCGGTGCAGCATTCGGTCTTTTACATTCAAGAATTCATCCAGAAACCGGGCCGCGACATCCGCGCCATCATGGTCGGCGAGCGCGTCCTGACCGCCATTTACCGCAAGTCGGAGCACTGGATTACCAATACCGCGCGCGGCGGCGAGGGCGAGTTGTGCCCGGTAACGCCCGAAATCGAGGCGTTGTGCCAGGGCGCGGCAAAAGCCATGGGCGGCGGCGTGCTGGCCGTGGACCTGGTGGAACACCCGGAGCGCGGCATGTTGATCAACGAAGTCAACCACACCATGGAATTCCATACGGCGCAGCCCATCAGCGGCCTGGACATTGCCGATGAAATCGTCAATTACGTGATGCGGGCCGCAAAGGCAAAACAGGAGACGGCATGACAAAAGTTTCTATCGTGGGCGGTTCAGGCTACGGCGGCGGCGAACTGCTGCGCATCCTGCTCGACCATCCCAACACCGAGGTGGCGCAGGTCACTTCACGCTCGCACCTGGGCGAATACGTTTACCAGGTACATCCCAACCTGCGCAAGCGCACCCAGATCAAGTTTTGCGACCCCGCCGCTATCGAGCCGGTGGACGTGCTTTTCCTGGCGTTACCGCACGGGCAGGCGCAACACAACATCGACAAATACGCCTCGCTTGCGCCGCGCATCGTCGACCTTTCGGCGGATTTCCGTTTGCGCAGCGCCGAACTGTACCAGCAGTGGTACGGCGCAGCGCACGCCGCCCCGCAGTGGCTCTCGAAGTTCGTCTACGGCCTGCCCGAACTGCACCGCGCCGACCTGGCGACGGCAAACTACGTCAGCGGCGTGGGCTGCAACGCCACGGCCGGCAACCTGGCCCTGCTGCCGCTCGTCAAAGCGGGTTTGATTGATTTGGACACCCCGATCATTATCGAACTGAAAGTGGGTTCGTCCGAAGGCGGCGCGGAGGGCAACCCCGGATCGCACCACCCGGAACGTTCTTCCGTTGTTCGGACATTTTCGCCCTTTGGACACCGCCACACCGCCGAAGTGATGCAAGAGTTGGGCGTGAAAAACGTCTCGCTGACCATGACTTCCGTTGACCTGGTGCGCGGCGTGCTGGCGACGGCCCACGCCACCGTAAAACCTGGCGTAGCGACCAAAGACTTGTGGAAAGCCTACCGCGCCATTGCCACCGAAAACCCGTTCGTGCGCGTGGTCAAGGAAAGCCGCGGCATTTACCGCGTGCCCGAGCCGAAAATTTTGGCCGGTTCCAACTACGCCGACCTGGGCTTCGACCTGGACGAGCGCAGCGGGCACGTCGTCTCGATGTGCGCCATCGACAACTTAATGAAGGGCGCCTCCGGCTCGGCAGTGCAGTGCATGAACCTGATGCTTGGCCTGGACGAAATGACGGGAATTGGTTTCCCCGGTTTACACCCGATATAATCCAAAGATGAGAGATGAAGGATGAAAGATGAAAAAACGCTTTCTTCATCCTTCATCCTTCATCTTTTATCCTTCATCTTTTATCCTTCATCCTTCATCTTTTAGGAAAAACACCGTGACAGAATCCATCATTGTCGTCAAACTGGGCGGCACGGAAGGCGTGGACTTTTCGGCGATTTGCAAGGACGTGGCCGAACTTATCAAACAGGGCCAAAAGCTGGTGCTGGTGCATGGCGGCTCGTCCGAAGCCAACCAGCTTGGCGAGGCGCTGGGACGCCCGCCGCGCTTTATCACTTCCCCATCCGGCTACACCTCGCGCTACACCGACCGCGCCACACTCGAAATCTTCGCCATGGCTGTCAACGGCAAGGTCAACAGCCTGCTGGTGGAGCAGTTGCAAAAGCTGGGCGTCAACGCGCTTGGCCTGAGCGGTGTAGATGGACGGCTCTTAGTCGCTACACGCAAAGATTCAATCCAGAGCATCGACGCGGAGCGCGGCAAGCGCATTATCATCCGCGACGACTATACCGGCAAAATCGAAACCGTCAACGTCGAGTTGCTCAACCTGCTGCTGACCAACGGCTACGTGCCGGTGGTTGCGCCGATGGCGGTCAGCCCGGCGGGCGAATCGCTCAACGTGGACGCCGACCGCGCGGCTGCGATGGTGGCCGCGGCGCTGAAAGCCTCGTCCCTGCTACTGCTGACGGCGGTGCCGGGGTTGATGAGGAACTTCCCGGACGAGAGCACACTCATCCGGCAACTGCCGCAGAGCAAACTGCCAGAAGCGCTCGAAGCGGCGCAAGGCCGCATGAAGAAGAAAGTCTTGGGCGCAGAAGAAGCGCTCAAGGGCGGCGTGGGGAGGGTCATCATTGCCGATGGGCGCATTCAGAATCCGATTTCCAATGCGTTGAGCGGAAATGGGACGGTGATTGGGTAGATCACACTGGAGATCATTTTGTTTAGTATCCACTCCGTATCTTCCGACCGTGAACTCATATTTAGCAATCGCAAAGAGGAATACTTTTTTGTTGAGCTAAAAAGCTCCAGCCTTTCTGCTTCTACAGAAGTTTGGACCGGAATAAATTCCAGCTTGCATACTTTTTTCCAAAAGCTTGCAAACTTTAAAACTCCCTGGAAAGATGAACAAGTTTGGGAAGCGTTTGAAGGCGAATTCAAAATCTCTGCAACTTGCACAACAGTGGGCCACGTTATATTTTGGATAAAGTTATCAGGATCTCCGGGCGGCGCGGAAGAATGGAAGGCGGAGACCGGTTTGGAAACCGAGCTTGGACAACTTGAGAGAATCGCAAAGAATGCGAATATATTCTTCAAAAGGACAAGCGCCTAGCGTGGTTCTTACATTCCCCCATTTAAAATGACTTGAGCGGGAATGGGACGGTCATAGAGTAGTTGGGCACCGTGACTTGTTATTCAACCCGTCAAGCATGAAGGTCTTTCTGGATTTCATCCCATGACAAATAAAAGCTCATCGTCAGAACAACTTCAATTGAAGACCTTATACCATTATAAGACTCACGCAACATCACTGATCGAAAATACTCAGACACTAAATCACACTGAGTGGTGCCAACCATTTATTACCCTGCTTTCACCCCACGCCCATATTCTCGATGCCGGTTGTGGGGCAGGTTATGCCAGCCAATACTTTCTTCAGCAAGGTTTTGTTGTAACGGCTTTCGATGCATCCGAACCCCTTGTCCAGTTTGCCAGCCAACTGATTCAACAGCCTGTCCATCACCTAAAGTACGAGGAGATAGCCTTTGAAAATCAGTTTGACGGTATCTGGGCTTGTGCTTCTCTTTTGCACGTTCCACGCCTACACATGACGCAAGTTGTTCACAAACTTGCCGTAGCCCTCAAGGATAACGGCATTCTATATGCAAATTTTGTCTGTGGAGAAAAAGAAACATCGCGTGGCGGGATACTTTTCAATGACTACACGGAGACACAATTCAGTGCGGTTTTATATGCTGAACCCCTGCTTCGGTCACTGCGGATGTGGAAATCACCTGACTTGCCCCCTGCCCGGCCCGACCGAGAATGGTTGCATATATTAGCCCGGAAAACTGGGTCAGCTAACACATAAACGCCAACACCTTAAAGGCGCGTGGCACATATCGGAGAACACAATGACCAAACTAACCGCCAGCGAAATCATCGAAATCGAAAACCGGCACACATCGGGCGTGTACGCCAAGCAGTCCATCGTTTTTGCGCGCGGACAGGGCGCGTCGCTGTTTGACATCGACGGCGTCGAGTACCTGGACTGCGCCGCCGGGCACGGCGTCGCCAACCTGGGCCACGCCCACCCGAAAGTGGCCGCCGCAATTGCCGAGCAGGCCGGCACGCTGATTACGCTCTTTGAGACCTTCCCCAATGAAAAGCGCGCGCTGCTGATGCAAAAAATGACCTCGCTCCTGCCGGGCCTCGACCGGGTCTTCTTCTGCAACTCCGGCACCGAAGCGGTGGAAGCGGCGCTCAAGTTCGCGCGCATTTCCACAGGACGGCCGAACGTCGTCGCCGCCATGCGCGCCTTCCACGGACGCACGTTTGGTTCGCTTTCGGCCACGCACAACAAAAAGTACCGCGAAGGCTTCGAACCGCTCCTGCCCGGATTCAGCCACGTACCTTATAACAATATCGCCGCGCTGGAAGCCGCCGTCAACGACCAGACGGCTGCCGTCATCCTGGAACCGGTGCAGGGCGAAGGCGGAGTCTACCCGGCGGACGACGCCTATTTGCAGGCGGCGCGGCGCATCTGTACCGAGCGCAGCGCGCTGCTGATCGCGGACGAAATCCAGACCGGTTTTGGGCGCACCGGCAAGCTCTTCGCCATCCAGCACAGCGGCGTCACTCCCGATATTTTATGCTGCGCCAAAGCGCTGGCGGGCGGCCTGCCAATCGGCGCGGTGCTGATCGGGCCGGGCGTGAAAAACCTTGTGCCCGGCGCACATGCCTCGACCTTTGGCGGCAACCCGCTTGCGTGCGCGGCAGCGCTGGCGGCTTTGCAGGTCATCGAGGAAGAAGACCTGCCGGGTCAGGCCGCGAAAAAAGGCGAGTATCTTATGGAGAAACTGCACGAGATCAACTCGCCGTTGATCCGCGAGGTGCGCGGCAAGGGTCTGATGATCGGCATCGAACTGCGCCAGAAGGTGCTGCCCTACGTGCGGGCAATGCAGGAACGCAAGATCATTGTGCTCAACGCCGGCATGACGGTCATCCGCCTGCTGCCGCCGCTGGTGATTACGTATGAACAGATGGATCATCTGGTGGAAGCATTAACCGATGTGCTTTCGAGCGACCAGAAAGACGAGTAAGAAAAACCTTTCACCACAAAGCCACCAAGACACCAAGAGTTTAAAGCTTTGTGACTTGGTGGCTTCGTGGTTAATTTTTCGATTGGAAAACGCATGAGCATGGATAACACTGAAACATTGATCGGTCTGGTCAAACAATACAGCCCATCCGGGCAGGAAAGACCCGCCGTAGACTGGCTGGTGGCCCGCATGGCTACGTTGGGCTTCACCCGGGCCTTCCGCGACGAAGCCGGGAACGCCATCGGCGTGATGGGCCATGGCCCGCGGCAAGTTGTGCTGCTGGGTCATATCGACACCGTGCCGGGAGAGATTCCCATCCGCGTGGAGACGGTTGACGAGGCAGGGGCGACTCGCGAGTCGCCCCTGCTATACGGGCGCGGGTCGGTGGACGCCAAGGGGCCGCTGGCCTGCTTTACGGACGCAGTGGCGGGCGTCGGGGCGGTCGAAGGCTGGCAGTTTGTCGTCATCGGCGCGGTGGAAGAGGAGCGCGATTCCGACGGCGCGCGCCATGTAGCTGCGGTTTATCATCCACAGTTTACGATCATCGGCGAACCCAACCACTGGGACCGGGTCGCGCTCGGGTACAAGGGCAGCGCCTGGGTCAACATCCGCGTAAACCGCACGCTGGCGCATACTGCCGCGCGGCAGGAAAGCGCCTGCGAGGCTGCGGTGACCGTCTGGCAGACCCTGCAAGCCTGGGCGGAGAGCTTCAATACCGGGCGCGTCCGCGCCTTCGAGCAGTTGCTGCTGACGCTGCGCGGCATGGAATCGGGCGGCGACGGTTTCGATGAGTGGGCGCGCCTGCGGGTTGGCGCGCGCCTGCCGCTTGACCTGTCCCCCTCCGAATGGTATGCGCGCGTCGACGAATTGGCTTCCGGGGAGCAGGTGGAACGAATCGGGTTTGCGCTGCCCGCTTTCCAGTGCGAGAAAAACACGCCGCTGGTGCGCGCCTTTTTGACGGTCATCCGCGCTGCGGGCGGCTCGCCAAGCTTCGTCTACAAAACCGGCACCGCCGACCTGAACGTCGTCGCGCCCGCCTGGGGCTGCCCGGCGCTGGTCTACGGCCCGGGCGATTCCACGCTGGATCACACGCCGGATGAGCATATTTCTTTGAATGAATATGGCAAAGCGGTAACAGTTTTGAAAGCAGGGTTGAAAGCGCTGGTTTCAGGTTGACCGTCATAAAAGCAGGCAGTATAATCTTCATCCCTTGAGAGTAGGTCCTCTTAAAAAATGACACAGGCGCAAGATCATGCTCAACGAGATACCAAACAGGGCATCCTTGTTTCAAGGAGATCCTCCTGATGATGGAAATTGAATTCTCCGTGATGGAAGAGTCTGCGGGCGATGCAAATAAACTGCTTCCGCTGCTGGATGCCTTCGAAAAACAATATCACATCCACGTCAACCTGACCGCCATTAGCTGGTATAAAGGCTGGACGGATATTGCCAAATTCGGGATTTTTGGGCACGGGCCGGATGTCTCTTGTATCGGCATGTCCTGGATTGGCAGCCTGGCAGCCATGCATGCGTTGCGTCCGTTCAACCCGCAGCAGGTGCGCGCCCTGGGTGGAGCGGACGCTTTTTTTGAATCGAGCTGGCGTTCGGGATTTTTGCCCAACGACCCGACCCCCTGGGCAATTCCGTGGTTAGCCGATGCCATGGTAATCTACTACTGGAAGGACGCCTTTGAAAAGGCTGGTATTGAAGACCCCCAGGCTGCCTTTGCCACAGACGCCGCCTGGGTGGAAACTCTGAAAAAATTGCAACTAAGCGGTTATCCTTATCCCTTGGCCCTGACCACCAAGAATATTTCCATGGTGCTTCACGATGCATCACACTGGATATGGAATGCCGGCGGCTCTCTTATGGACGCGAATAACCAGCAAGTCACTTTCAACCAGCCGGCTGCCCTACAAGGCTTCAAAAACTATTTCAACTTGAGGTCGTTTATCTCACCCGAAACGCTGACCGGTGTCACAGGAGATTTCTT
>JBARBA010000410.1:0-8711 GCA_049792555.1 Anaerolineales bacterium | reverse complement strand
GCAGTGAAGGTGACAGTGAACGGGCCTCTCATGGTGGTCGTCGGCGTGCGAGTACTAGTGGAATTAAAGTAAGCTGTCCCTGTTGCCGTTGGCGTGAGAGTGGGGTTTGGTGTTGGGGTAATTGTTCCTGTTACCGTGGATGATGGGGTAACGATAGATGTTTCAGTTACCGTTTGTGTGGGAGTCAGCGTTAGCGCATTGATCTCGGTGGAAGTCGGGGTGAAGGTTCCGATTGATGGAAGGGTCGGAGTAGAAGTAGCTGTTTCAGTTTGTGTGGAAGTGATGTCCAGCGTTGGGGTGCCGGTTGCGGTGACAGTTGGGGTGGGGGTTCCCGTATCAGGCGGCGGACATTCATCAGAACTACTCAGGAATGGCTCCGAAGATACTACGCCCAGACCAGAATTATCACTTTGATCATATATTCCGTCTGCAATTTGCGTAGCGTCAGTTGTGCCCCAATAATTGTTGACTGCATCTATGTTGTTGGCTGATCCATTCTCGAACTGGTAGCCGCTGTTGCCATAAATAGTGTTTTGATGAAATGGCGAGAGCACACTTGTATACACACCAACCCCCGTGTTATTTACAATCGCGTTGCAAGTGACGGGAATGCCAGATGGGCCATGCCATGCGCCCGGATAGCTATAAAATATGCCTCCGTAAGAAGCGGCGGTATTCCCGGCAATGTAATTGCCCGTTATGGTTGTATAGCCGTCTGTTTCAACGCCGCCGCCAACAGTGGTTGCGGAATTACGAATGATGGTGTTGTTCTGGAGTGTTACTGTGGGGCCGGATGCTCCACCGATAGTCACACCACCGCCAGAACCATTACCGACGGAATTATCCGCAATCATATTATTCGAAATCAAGCCATTGGCCGAGTCGAATAGAATGCCGCCGCCTGCATAATCGCCAAGTGAGTTATGCTCAATGACATTGTTTGTTACAGTAACAGTTGCTTCTCCCATCCAACCATAAGCAGAAATACCACCCCCGCGTGTTGACGAGCTATTCCACGAGATGGTATTTGAGTCGATGGTAGCCACGCCATAATTAACGTAGACTCCCGCTCCAGACGTGGCCGTGTTGGAAGTGATTGTGTTATATGAAACCGTCGATTGGCTATTATCGAGATATACCCCCGAAGAGGAGTTGGAGCGAATGGTGGAGTGGCTGATCAGCACGGATGTGTTATCAGCAGAGATACCCATCCCATATTCAACAACTGCGTAGCTCAGGATGGAACCGTTGGAACCAGAATGGAAATAAAACCCGCCCCAATCTCCTCGCGCCGGTGTGAGATTGTTTGACGTGAAAATGATTGGATTACTTTCTGCGCCTTGGGCCGAAAGGTTGGCATAAACATCCAACCGCGCGCCCGAATCGAACTTAATAATGACACCCGGATCGATTGTCAGGGATCCTGAAGTTAGAGACGCATTGCACGTAATAACATAGGGCGACCCGGTTATCGTCCAATGAGTATCGATGATGGTTCCACATTCATCGGTTTGCGCCGTTAACGGCTTTGCGAAAGCGATCTGACCTGGGATCGTCAGCGCATTTCCCAGTAGGACGATCATCAAACATACGCGCGCCATTCCTTGGAACAAAAACTTTGCTTTCATACTTTTTCTCCTTATGGAATTTGGAAGAACACGATCCTGAAAACAGGCACGGTCTGAGCCAGAATCTTATCTTACTTCCCAGAGGGGTATCCCCACTGCTGCGGTTGAAAAGAGCAGGCTGATACCAAAAAACTTCCGAAGTCTCCATTCGATACGACGGAAGTTTTCGGTTAAATCAGTCAGGTCCCTCAAAAGACATCCGAGTTCTCGACACTCCTAGGGGGGCAGGCGAACTCGGAGGTCTTTTGCATTCTTTATTCATACACCAGTGTGTCCCGCACCGTCAGGCGCGAGGCGCGCCAGGCCGGGATGGCGCTGGCCAGCGTGGCCACCAGCAGGATGCCCGCCAGCCAAGCCAGCGAACCCGTCCAGTTGAAGGACGCCGGCAGCGGCGACTGGAAAAGCGAGACGCCCACGCCGTAATCCAGCAGGTAGGTAATCGGGATCGAGAGCGCCACAGCCGCCAGCCAACTCGCCAGCCCCACGGCCAGCCCCTCGGCGATCACGATCAGTTGAATATCCAGGTCGGCAGCGCCGATGGCGCGCATCACGCCGATCTCGCGCGTGCGTTCCATCACGTTGATGCTCATCATGCCCATCAACCCCAGGCCGCCCACACTGGCGATCAAAACCGCCATCACCAGCATAAAATAGATCAACACATCGGTCTGACTCTTTTGCTGCGCCATCCAGACCGCGCCCTGCAGGACATCGGCCACCGGGATGTTCTTGCGGCGAAAGGCATCTCCCAGCGCGTTGGAGATGGTCTTCTGCGTCCCGGCGTCGTGCCGGGCGGTGATGACGCGCAGCGAGTAAACTTTGTTGGACAGATGCATGATCTTGCTCAAATATTCGTAGTTGGTATACAACAGCGGTGGGGTAACGTTGCCGGGCAGGCGATAAACGCCGATGATCTGCCACTGCGTTTCCTCATTCTGGAGCTTGATTGTGATCCAATCGCCGACCTTCAGCTCCGGGCGGATTTTCAGCAGGTGGTTGCCGATGACGACGACGTTCTTGTCGAGCGGCGTGAGCCAGCGCCCCTCGGTGATGACTGGCTGGATCAGCGTCGAAGTCGACGGGGGCGCCATGAAAGCCACTTCGTTCGAGGTTTTCCCGTCAGCAGACATGACCTCCGCGTTGGTCGACAGCCAGCCTTCCACGCCCGTCACGCCGGGGTCTTGCATGGCAATGGCTTTGACATCGCCAAAATAATGCGAGCCGGTAAACGTAAAGTTGATGTCGGCCAGAAAGTAACCCTGCACATCTTCCATAGTGCGGCCAAAGGACAACCAAAGATTGAAAACAGCGATGAAGGTCGCCCCGCCCAGCACCAGGGCCAGGAGCGTCAGCGACAGGCGCGCCTTTTTGCGCACCGCGTTGCGCAGCGAAACCAGCACGGGCCGGGGGAAAAAGTCCAGGTGGACGGTTTCGCGCATGTTGCGGGCCGAGGCGTTACCGATGCCATAGTCGCTCAGCGCCTCGCGCACCGGAATGCGCAATCCGTTCAACAGCGGCGCGAGCGCGGCCAACAGCGGCGCCATGAACGCCAGGACGATCTGCATCATCACCGTAGACGCATCGAAAGACAACGGGCCAACCGTGTAATTCAAGTAGGTCCCTGTGAAGGAACAAGTCTGAAAGGCGACCCAACCCGCCAACGGGACGGAGATAACCAGCGCCAGCGTGCTGAAAGCCAGCAGGAGCGCCAGGTACATCATAAAAATCTGGCCGTTACCGCCGCCGATGGCCTTCATCATGCCAATCTGGCGGACGTGCTGCGACATCAACGCCACAATCGTGTTGACAATCAGGAAAGCGCTCAACAGCACCGTCATCCAGCCCAGGGCGGACAGGATGAAAATCACACCTTGCGTGATCTGCCAGGCAAAGTGGTGGCCGGGGTTATACACGAAAATCTGTCCGCCGCTGACTGTGGCGTCATTCTTGAAGCGCTCGGTGATGGCGTGGGCCACGTCGGTGACGTGCTGGGGGTCGGTCGGGTTTTCAGATACACTGACCAGCAACTCGTTGTAATACGTCGGCCCGCCCAGCCATTCGGCGGTTTCAGGGGTGACATAACCAACCAGCGTATTGCCCATGCCGGACGGGATGGTGGTCACATCGTGGACGTAGCCCTTGAACGTCAACTTGCGCTTCTGGCCGTCGGCCAGCTCGATCTGCAACACACCGCCGGGCTGGTAGCCCAACGGCAAGGCGGAATGGTCGAAGATGACTTCTTTCTTGTCCACCGACGGCATAAAACCATCCAGCGGATTGGCCGGTTTGAGCGTGTTGAGTTGCATGGACTTGAGCGATTTCGGGGCATCGAACTGGATGGCGATCTTCTCCCCGTTGGCTTTGACCAGTTGCGCCCCGACCTGGGTGCGCCCCTCGACATTTTTCACGCCCGGAACCTTGCGCAGCTCCCGCACCCAGGTCTCGTCGAGCGGGGCGGCGTAGATCGTCACCTGCGCCGGGCTGGCCGAGTTGTAATCGGCCTCCATGTCGCGGTTCATCAACGCCCCCATGTTGCCGACGTAGCCAACCGAAAAGACACCCAGCGTGATGGTCAACACCATCAGGAAGGTGCGGGTCTTGTTGGCCCAGAAATCGGCCAGGACTTTTCGCCAGATTGTGGGCATTTGTCAGTCTCCGGCGAGCGCCGCAGCGTCGACGATTTCACCGTCGGCGATCAGGATCGCGCGGTGCGTGCGACTGGCCAGGCTGCTGTCGTGGGTCACGATCACCACCGATTTGCCCTGGGCCGCCAGTTCGTAGAACAACTCAAAGACCGACTCGGCCGTTTTCGAGTCGAGGTTGCCGGTCGGCTCGTCGGCGATCAACACGGGCGGGTCGTTGGCCAGGGCGCGCGAAATCGCCACGCGCTGCTGCTGTCCGCCCGAAAGCGCCAGCGGCAGCTTGTACGCCTGGTCGGCCAGGCCGACCAGATCGAGCAGGCCCAGGGCGCGCTGTTTGCGTTCGCGGAAAGGAATTTTGCCGCAGAAGTCCATGGGCAGCATGATGTTTTCGAGCACCGAAAGCGTGGGCAAAAGCTGGAAGAACTGGAAGACGATGCCCAGGTTGCTCCCGCGCCAGTGCGCCATCTGACCTTCGCTCATCTTGTGCAGGGCGGTGTTGTTGACCCAGACTTCGCCCGATGTGGGCCGGTCGATGCCGCTGATCATATTCAGCAAGGTGGTCTTGCCGCTGCCCGATTTGCCCACGATGCTGACAAATTCCCCCGCTTCGAGCGCCAGGTCGATGCCCTTGAGCACCAGATAATCGCCCGCCGCCGTTTTATACGACTTGGTGACGCCTTGCAGCGCAATGATCGAACGCGGCGCAATGGCGCGCGCCGCGGATGAATTGCCGTTGGTCGTCAATGAAAAGCTGAACATAAGACCTCGTTTTTCATGCTAAATTTCCGGTTCGTCCTGATGATACCATTGAGGAGCAAAGCCGACCTATCCATTCGCTAACAGCCGGTCATCCGTCCGCCACGTCTTTTGGGGCGGGTATCCTGTATAATGGAGATGTCCGTAATTGGAAAAAACAGGAGAATTAACCATGATTACAGCCATCAGACAAAAAGTAACCATCGGGCGCGGCGGGTTGATCAGCCTGCGCTCACGCGCGCTAAAAGCCGGTTCGACGGCAGAAGTGATTGTTTTGGTAGATGAAGAAGTCCAGGAACCAGTCAAAAAGCCCATGACCGGCAAGGACTTGTTGGATTCGGGCCTGGTCGGTCTGTGGGCAGACCGGACGGACATTGGCGACAGCCTTGAGTTTGCGCAGGCGTTACGCGCGCAAGCCGAACGGCGGAGCAATTAGGAGTTAGACATGGAAACAATCATTCGACACGGAAAAGCAGTTGTCCCGGCAGAAATTCGCAAGCGCCACAATATGAAAGACGGCGACCAGTTAGTCTGGATTGACGATGGGCAAACCATCAGAGTAATTCCCGTTCCGGCAGATCCGGTGGCGGCCTTATATGGACGCGGGGAAGGACAAGGATTAACTCACAAGCTGCTTGAAGAACGCTGCAGAGATTTGGGAAAAGAGCTATGACCACCTATAAACTCGAACAGAAACTCCATATTTTTGAGCCTGAATTATGGGGAGCAAACTTGATTGATGGGGCCATTTCTCCTACAGGACAGTTAATCGCAGTTAAGGAAAAATGTATTATCAGCGATGACCATAAAGATAATATTTTTATTTACGATTCAAATGGCATTTTTAAATTTTCATTTTGGGATCGTCAAGAATGGCAAGAAGGGCTTTCGTTCTTAGGGGACGATTATCATATCGTCATTGCCGGAAGTAATGACACCTTAAGGAAATATACATTAGGCGAAAAGGGAAAATTTTCTCATCTACATTGTGAAGAAAACGCTAGAAGTCAGATACAGCTAAAAGCTGTATCTGATTATGGAAATTTGTTGCTTTACAAAAATCTTGATTGCCTTGTTTGCATAAACACTAATCTAATGGGAAAATTATTCGAGATCAAAAATACAGGTATATCTCATGCTCAATTCTCACCAAACGACGAATATTTAGGAATTAACAGTACTGAAAAAAATATGGTTTTATCAACAAAAAATGGGGAAACATTGTGGGAAAGCAATGGCTATAATCAGCAACTATTCTTGTGTTTCTCGCCTGATAACAAGAATTTCATTACATCAGCCTATGTCGGTGGTAAGTTAGAAATTTGGGATACTAAAACTTGGACAAAAGCCAGTGAATCTCAAGAGGATGTTAAATACAATCAGTTTTATATAGGAGCTTATTCGCCTAACCGAAAAATATTTGCAACCGGTCCAGCTAACAACGGAATAATATATTTATGGAACACGTCAAATTTCGGAATAATCGGTCAAGTGTTTTCTCCTCATAACACAGCAGTAAGAAAAATAAAGTTTACCTTCGACAACAATGAACTTATTACGATTGGGGAAAAGGATATTATCGTTTGGAAAATCCATGAAGAACAAATAACTGCTAAAAATGTTGAGGTCAATATTCACGGAAATGTAAACAGTTCAAACCTTGTAATTGGCGATGATAACGAAGTCGGATCAAAAAACGCCTGAAACCCATACCCCCATTTATCGGTATTGTTGGTTTCAATAGGTTAACCAAAGGAGCCTCCATGCCCTGGCCCACCGATCAAACCGCCTTTCCCAGAATGAGACCACTCGTATCCTGGATCACAGACCAGGTTGCCATCGCAGGCGCGGGAATTACCCCCGAAACCTGGCCCGAATTACAACAACTCGGCTTTGACGCCGTTGTGAATTTGCGCTCGGAGTATCAAGATTCATTCGGCGAGCCATTCCCCAAAGCCTATCTCTGGATTCCAACTGAAGATTACATCGACCCCCAGCCGCAGCTTTTGTGGTTGAGCGCCCAATTCATCGATGGCGCGGTGAAATCTGGTTACAAGGTGCTCGTCCATTGCAAAATGGGCATCTATCGCTCTGCCACCACCATAGTCGCCTATCTGATCTTTACCGGACTATCCGAAGAAGAAGCCATCCGTAAATTTGCCGAAAACGGCCTCAGGTCATACGGCTCCGAGGAAAATCACAAAACGCTGGATGCCTTCGTGGCGCTGCTGGCTTCGAAAAGATAAAAAACCGCTGAATCAAAGGTGATTATGCGCCCGACCAGCGCCCAAATCGTTTGGTGCTATAATTTTGCGCACAAGAAGAATAGAGGTGAATGATGACATCTCCTGCAATTACAACCGTTGTCAAGATGATGGAAACACTGCCTGAGGAAACCCAGTCCCGCGTCGTGGAACATTTGCGCGAATGGTTGATGGATATGGAAGATGAAGCAGCCTGGGATGAATCCTTTGCCAAAACGCAACAGGGGCTTTACGCCGCCGCGCAAGACGCTCACAAACAAATAGCGGAAGGGAAAGCCAAACCAATGGATTTCAGCCGTTTATGAAATCCCAAACCATCCCATCTTTTTGGGAGAAATATGAGCGGTTGGACGAATCGCTAAAAAAGCAGGCGCGCAAAGCCTTCGCGCTATGGGCGGAGAATCCGTTTCACCCATCGTTGCATTTCAAGTGCGTTAACCAGCAAGGAAGTGTTTGGGCGGTTAGAATTTCTCGCGGCTATCGCGCAGTGGGGATCCTGGAAAACGACACC
Organism: Anaerolineales bacterium; assembly: GCA_049792555.1. Classification (GTDB taxonomy): domain Bacteria; phylum Chloroflexota; class Anaerolineae; order Anaerolineales; family Villigracilaceae; genus UBA5195. Next base: position 910 of record JBARBA010000410.1, on the reverse strand, counting down.
ATCACCTGGTTCTGGGTTGGTGGACACAAAGAATACGAAAAGTTTTTTGGATAAACAACCGACTTCTGCGTTGAGCGCTCACCAGAGATAATCGCCCAATGAGGTCAGACGCAAGGCGCGTACAAGCGCAAACCATTTGCCGGGTGAGCATCCTGTATAATAGTCTTTCCCCAATTTCCCAACCTGCTAATTTTTTCCTCCGGAGTCCCCATGTCCTTCACCCTTCACCAAACCACCCACATCCCCGAAATCAACGCCACCGCCAAAGTCTTCACCCACGATAAGACCGGCGCGCGGCTGCTCTCGCTGACCAACGACGACGAGAACAAATGCTTCGGCATTAACTTCCGCACCCCGCCGACCGATTCAACCGGCGTGGCCCACATCATGGAGCATTCCGTGTTGTGCGGCTCGCGCAAGTACCCGGTCAAGGAACCGTTCGTCGAACTGATCAAAGGCTCGCTCAACACTTTCCTGAATGCCCTCACCTACCCGGACAAAACCTGCTACCCGGTCGCCAGCCAGAACCTGAAAGATTTCTACAACCTGATCGACGTCTACCTCGACGCCGTCTTTTATCCGCTTATCTCGCCGGAGACGCTCCAGCAGGAAGGCTGGCACTACGAGCTTGAGTCGCCCGATGCGCCAATGACCTATAAAGGCGTGGTCTTCAACGAAATGAAGGGTAATTACTCCTCCCCAGATTACATGTTCTTCGACGCCTCGCAGCACTCGCTCTTCCCCGACAACCTGTACTCGCTGGATGCCGGCGGCGACCCGGCGGTCATCCCCAGCCTGACCTACGCCCAATTCAAGGCCTTTCACGAGACCTACTATCACCCGTCGAACGCTTACATCTACTTCTACGGCGACGACCCCGAAGACGAGCGCCTGCGCATCCTGGAAACGC
>JBARBA010000409.1:0-2056 GCA_049792555.1 Anaerolineales bacterium | reverse complement strand
GAAATCTGCGGCCTGGAAATCTTTTTTGTCGATGGGAAAACCGTTTAACGTGTACGACCGTTTGGCGAGGTTGAGAAAGGCGCGGTTCAGGTCGATGTGGACGACGCGCGCCGCGCCCCCGGCCCGGGCCGCCACCCCCAGGCTGCCGGTGTAGGCAAAGGTGTTCAGGACGCTTTTCCCGTCCAGGTTTTCGACGGCCCAGCGGCGCAGGGTGCGCGTATCGAGGTAAAAACTGGCGTCGCGGTTCATCGACAGGTCAAGCGCATACCAGACGCCGTGTTCACGCAAACGGTCGTCGGGCGTCGTCCCGTAGACCAACGTTCCTTGTTTTTCCTGCGGGCTGCGTCCGCTGCGGGTTTTGAGCAGGATGCAGCGCAGCCAGGGCAGCCGCGTTTGCAGGAAATCCTGCGCTGCCCGAACGGCGGACTCGCCCTCCCCCGGAACGTCGGCATAGTTGTGGATCAGCGCCGTCCGGGCGTACAGGTCGATGACCAAGCTGGGATTTCCCTCGGTGAAGCCGTTAAACAAGCGAAAGCCCGTCTGGTGGGGAGCATCAAACAGGCTTTCACGCGCAGACAGGGCGGCTTCGAGCAGGCCGGTCAGATTCATTCAGTTAGCTGGCGCGCAATCTGGGCCAGGTGGATGGCGTCATGCCTGAGCAGGCGCTGGAGATGGCTGAGGACGGTAATCGGCCCGGCTTCCGAGTGCAGACCGGGGCGCTCCCATTCCTGCGGCGCGAGGGTTTTTAGTTCGGCAAGTGTGGCCGCCCGGCGTTTCAGGAACGCGGCCAGGGCCTCGTCCAGGCGGGCGGCGGCGTAGTTGCGCTCCCTGGCCCATTGCTCCTGATCGTAGCCTTCCAGCACGGGGTTATCCTGGTTGCGCATCAGGCGGATGCGCTCCAGGTTGCGCTCTTCGGCGTCACGCAGGTGACAGAGCACCTGCACCACCGACCAGTTTTCGTCGCCGCCGCGCGCGGCGGCGGCCTGTTCCTGCGACACATTTCGGAGCAGGCCATTAAGAATATCGGGGGTGGATCGAAAAGTGTCCAGCAAAATATCGGTAGTGTTCATGGCGATCATCCTTTCGTAATTCAAGCTTTATCGGGAAATAAACCTGCCAATATTATACGCCGGTCTACGCCACCTCGCGCTTTGCTGCGGTTGTCAAAAAATTGGGCGGGGGCAAATAAAAACTGCCACAATGAGACACATACCCCCAAGAGCTACAAGAACTCAACGTGATTTTGCATTTCTTCTTCGGTCAACACCTGATAAATCAGGGTCAACCCCTGAATTATTCCACCCATAGACGTCCCCTGACGCGCGTAGATAATTCCATGATGCGTTATTTGGCTTCGATGAAGCCCCAGGAAATCGCTATCCTGCGTAAGAATTGCCCTGCCTTGTGATGTAGCAAATTGAAGGTGATCTTCATCCGAAACACCCAGCATATTTGCTTCTTGAGCAGTCAATACATCCACCCCGCGTTTTCGCAACGCGCCAACAATTGCAGGATGAACATGCTCATCAGTGTAGAGTTTAATCGCCATGAAGATTCTTTTTCACCTTTGAAGGAATCTTCTTTTTCATTTCATCTACAAACTTCTCACCTTCGCTAATCGACAGATCGATCTCTGTGCGGTGATCGTAATAATAAGCCAGCGCAGCGTACACGTCTGCAATGCTCAAATGATAGTCACCGGCAATTTGCCCGGCGGTCTGTCCCATTTTCTCGTGCCAGATGGCAATATCCTGTACCGAGATGCGATGTCCGGTAATGCGCGGTTTTCCGCCCATTACATTAGGGGTGATTTCGATATGCTCGTCAAGCGTTTTGATAACCATAAGTTCTCCTATCGATCACGCGCGTAACCTGCCAATATTATACGCCGGTCTACGCCACTTCGCGCTTTGCTGCGGTTGTCAAAAATTGGTGAGACCGCACTTAACTGTGGAGACCTTTTGAAGGCACAAAAAGAACGATTTGGACACGGATTACACGGAGTTACACGGATTCTGCTAGTTTTTTAAGGGGGTTTTTTCCGTGTTCTCCCGTG
>JBARBA010000408.1:0-6040 GCA_049792555.1 Anaerolineales bacterium | reverse complement strand
GAGCGCGGCACAAGGATTATCGACTGGCTGCGTAAATGCGCCGAAGCCAACCGGGTTTTTGAGTCCGAAGTAATTGCGCTGATCCCCGTTGCCACCAATACCGCGCACTGGAAACAATACATTTATGGCAAGGCGGCTGGCATCTGTTTTCTTTACGACACGCGGCTCAAGTTTTTAGTGGATGGCAAAGACGAAGGCAAAGGCGCGCCCATGTCTTGCGCCATGATTTATTGGGGAACGCGCTTCCAGCGGTTTTTTGATGTGTTCATCAAGCATGGAGCCGTCATGGATGTCCGAAACTTGCAAGAAATTACCCTTGAACACCAAAAAGAAGTAGCCCTTCAACTTTTTTATTAGGAGTTTTATTGATGCAACAACGTTTACTGGTAAGCGGCGATGAAGCCGTGGCGCTGGCGGCGCTCGATTTTGGCATTGCCTTTGGGGCGGGCTATCCGGGCACGCCTTCGACCGAAATATTGGAATATTTTTCCGAACTGGGCGGCAACGCCGAATGGTCGCCCAACGAAAAGGTGGCCTTCGAAGTGGCCCTGGGCGCGGCCTACGCCTCGGCGCGCGCGCTGGTGACGATGAAGCACGTCGGTTTGAACGTGGCCGCCGACCCGCTCTTCACCGCCGCCTACACCGGCGTCAACGGCGCGCTGATCGTCGTCTCGGCGGACGACCCCGGCATGGCCTCCAGCCAAAACGAGCAGGATAACCGCCGCTACGCCGAAGCCGCCGGGCTGCCCATGCTGGAGCCGTCGGATTCGCAGGAAGCCTACGACTTCTTCGGCGCGGCGGTCGAAATCTCGGAGCGCTGGCACTTGCCCGTCCTGTTCCGCATGACCACGCGCGTCTGCCATTCCAAGACCATCCTGCAACGCCAGTCTGATGATACGGCGCAAGCGCCCGCCGCGGCGCATTTCGAGCACGACCGCCCGACCCTGGTGATGGTGCCGGGTAATGCGCGCCCGGCCCACCGCCGCCTGCGCGCCAAACTGGCCGAAATCGCCGCCTGGAACGAAACGTCGGCGCTGAACACGTTGATCGAAGGCGGAAAAAGCCTGGGGATCGTCGCGTCGGGCGTCAGCTACGTCCACGTGCGCGAAGCCGCCCCCGAAGCCGGCGTCCTGAAACTGGGGATGACCTATCCGCTGCCGTTCGAAAAAATCCGCGCCTTTGCCGGTTCCGTGGCGCGCTGCGTCGTCATCGAAGAAGGCGACCCATACCTGGTGGACGCGCTGCGGGCGCATGGCATCGCCGTCGAAGGCAAAGCCGAAATGTACCGCTTCGGCGAACTGGACGTGACGCGCGTCCGCCGCATTTTGGATGGCGACCTTTCGCCTGAAGCTTCGCCGTTGCCGGGCAAAGCGCCCGAGCTGTGCCCGGGCTGCCCGCACCGGCGCGTCTTCGAAATCCTGCGCGACATGGACTGCATTGTTTCGGGCGACATCGGCTGCTACACCCTGGGCGTGCTGCCGCCGTTCAACGCTATGGACACCTGCGTCTGCATGGGGGCCAGCATCGGCGTGGGGCTGGGGCTGCGGCACGTGTTGCCCGAAGAGCAGGCGCGCCGCGTGGTCAGCGTCATCGGCGACAGCACCTTCGTCCACAGCGGGCTGACCGGCCTGGCCGAGATGGTTTATAATCCGCCCAAAACCGGTCACGTGCTGCTGATTTTGGATAACAACACCACCGCCATGACCGGCTTGCAGGAACACGCCGGCACCGGGCGCACCCTGGGCGGCGAGAGCACCCACAAGCTTGAGTTCGAAGAGATCGCCAGGGCCATGGGCGTCCCCAACATCCACACGCTCAAAGGCGGCCACACCGCCGACGACCTGGAAGAGTTGCTACGCCAGGCGCTGGCCGGGAACGAACTGACCCTGATCGTGGTGCGCAACCCCTGCCTGCTGTCTGCCAAGCGCGACAGCCAGCGCGCCAAAGCGCAGGCCGCGCAGGAAGCGGAAGTATGCTGATGGAACCCGTTATCAACGTTAAATTTGCCGGGCTGGGCGGCCAGGGCGTCATCCGCGCCTCGGACATCCTGGCCGAAGCGGCCTTCCGTTTTGGGACGGACATCAAAAAGAGCGAGTTGCACGGCATGAGCCAGCGCGGCGGCTCGGTCTCCAGCGACGTGCGCTTCGGGCCGCAGGTCTGGAGTCCGATGATCCCCGCCGGGGAAGCCGACTACCTGGTGGTGGTCTCGTCCGACCAGGTGGACAACAACCTGCCGTCGCTGAAAGCCGGCGGCGCGCTCATCCGCCCCGAAATGATCGACGAGAGCCAATTGAAGGACAAAAAGGCCCTGAACGTGGCGCTGCTGGGCGCGCTCAGCGTCCACCTGCCCATCCCCGAAGAGCTTTGGCTGGGCACGATCCGCGAAAGCTTCCCCGAATCGTTCTACGCGGCCAACGAGCAGGCCTTCCGCCTGGGGCGCGACGCGAAGAAATAAAAATCAATCCGCAGATTTCGCAGATACCGCAGATTTTAAGATTTTAAAAATCTGTGAAAATCTGCGAAATCTGCGGATAAAAAGCCAAAAGATTTTGGCGTAAATCGCCTGATTGGAGGAGAAACACACCATGCAACCTGAACTATGGAACGATGTGCTGGGGCAATTCCACCCGGCCAGCGCGCCGGACTATTTGCCGCCGGCGCAACTGCAACAGTTGCAATTGCAACGCTTGCAGGCAACCGTGAAGAGGACCTATGAGAACGTGGCGCTTTTCCGCCAGCGCCTGGATGAGCGCAGCGTAAAACCGGAGGATATCCGCTCGCTCAAGGATATCCAGCGCCTGCCCTTCACGGTCAAGAACGACCTGCGCGACACCTATCCTTTCGGCCTGTTCGCCAGCCCGATGCAGGAGATCGTGCGCATGCACGCCTCATCGGGCACCACCGGCAAACCGATCGTCGTGGCGTATACGCAAGAGGACCTGGATGTGTGGACGAGCGTGATGGTGCGCACTATGGCTTCCGCCGGGGCGCACCGGGGCGATATTGTCCAAAACGCCTACGGCTATGGCCTGTTCACCGGCGGGCTGGGGTTCCACTACGGCGCGGAAGCGCTCGGCGCGGCAGTCATCCCCATTTCGGGCGGCAACACCGACCGCCAGATCATGCTGATGAGAGATTTCGGCGCGACGGTCATTTGCTGCACGCCGAGTTACTTCATCCACCTGATCGAGCGGGCCGGCGAGATGGGCGTAAACTTGAAGGAATTACCCCTGCGGATTGGCATCTTCGGCGCGGAACCCTGGTCGGAATCCATGCGCCAGTATATCCGCGAGAACTCGAACATCAACCCCTACGACCTTTACGGTCTTTCCGAGATCACCGGCCCCGGCGTGGCGGCAGAGTGCAACTGCCATAACGGGCTGCACATCTTCGAGGATCATTTCTACCCCGAAATCGTTGACCCGCAAACCGGCGAAGTGCTGCCTGACGGCGCCGAGGGTGAACTGGTGCTGACCACCCTGAGCAAGAAGGCCATGCCCATCATCCGCTACCGCACGCGCGACATCACCACCATCACGCACGAACCGTGCGGCTGCGGACGGACCTTGTGCCGCTTCCTGCGCGTGGGCCGCCGCAGCGACGATATGTTTATCATCCGCGGCATCAACGTCTTCCCCTCGCAGGTGGAAACCGCCCTGCTGCAAGTGGAAGGCACCCTGCCGCACTACCAGATCGTCCTGACGCGCGATAAGGGCCTGGACGAGATGGAAATCCAGGTGGAGGTAACGTCCGAGATTTTCAGCGACACCGTGGGCGGGTTGGAAAGCTTCCAGCAAAAGCTGGAAACCGCCGTCGAGCAGACGGTTGGCATCCGCGTGGGTGTCCACCTGGTGGAGCCTCACACCATTCAGCGCAGCGAAGGCAAAGCCAAGCGCGTCATTGATCAGCGCAAGTTATAAAGCGAAAATCCTGACAGGTTTCCGAAGGCGTCTTTGCGGAATGGCTTTCGACCAACGCAGGTTGTCTTGCCGGTAAAAGCTCCGATGAAACCTGTCAGGATTAACAAAACAAGGAGTCTGATATGAAACTCAACCAAATCTCCGTTTTTCTGGAAAACAAACCCGGCCAGTTGAAACTGGCTTGCAAGCGGCTGGCCGACGCCAATATCAACATCCTGACGTTATCCCTGGCGGATACCAAGCAGTTCGGCGTCTTGCACTTGATCACGCCGGAGTGGGAACGCGCCCGAGACGTTTTCAAACAATCAGGCTTTATTGCCAGCGTCAACGATGTGCTGGCCGTCGAAGTGGCCGACCGTCCCGGCGGCCTGGTGGATGTGCTGGACGCCATCGACGAAGCCGGGCTGAACGTGGAGTATATGTACGCCTTTACCTTTGGCGATAAAGGCAAGGCCGCGCTGATCTTCCGCTTCAGCGAAGCGGATGCCGCCGTGGAAAAACTCAAGGCCAGCGGCGTCAACCTGATCGGCAAGGTGGAGCTATTCGCCCGCTCCGGGAAGTAGCAGCCGCGCCGATGATCTCAACAAAACCGCCTGACCAAAATCAGGCGGTTTTGTTTGTGCGAAATCTTGCAGTAGAATAACAGAATAACCGAAAGGAGAATTCATGGAAAACGATAAACATGGTTTTGCCTCTATCGACGAATACATCGCAACTTTCCCGGAGGAAGTGCAAAAGAAACTGCAAGAGCTGCGCGCCGTCATCAAAGCGGCTGCGCCCGATGCGCAGGAAAAGATCAGCTACCAAATGCCCACTTTCGCGCTGAAAGGCAACCTGATTCATTTTGCCGCCTGGAAAAACCACATCGGGCTTTATCCCACGCCAAGCGGAACGCAGGAATTTCAGCAGGAATTATCCGTTTACGAAAGCGCAAAAGGCTCGGTAAAATTTCCGATGGATAAACCGTTGCCGCTGGAATTGATCGGCAGGATTGTGAAATTCAGGGTCGCCGAAAATTTAAAGAAAGCGGACGCAAAATCAAGCAAGAGGAAACCAAACCCATGAAACTTGCATCGTTCGACCTGGAAATCTCGAAAGTCCTGCCTGAAAACATCGACAATCTCCTCGCGTACGCCCCCCTGGGAATTAGCTGCGCCGCTGCCGCGTTCGAGGACCAAAGCGACGTTGTGTTTTGGCAGGGAACTCCGCAGCAATCCCAGCAGGAATGCCAAAAACTGGTGGGAGATTTAATCGGTTACGTTGCGTCCGGCTATACACTGGTCACCTGGAACGGCTGCAATTTCGATTTCAGGGTGTTGGCGCAGGAAAGCGGCATGGTGGCAGAGTGCGGGCAATTGGCGCTCAACCACGTCGACCTGATGCTGATTGTCACGTTTACAAAGGGCTGGCTTTTGGGTCTCGACAAGGCCTTGAGCGGGGCCGGCGTCGCCGGGAAAGTGAAAAAGCTGACGCTCTCCAACGGAGAGACCCTGAATGACGTCAGCGGCGCGCTTGCGCCGGTCTTGTGGGCCAAACAGGAATACGAGGCCGTCTTGACCTATCTCAAAGGCGACGCCACACAGACGTTAGCCCTGGCAAAGGCCGTGCAAAATACTCATGTCATCCGTTGGGTCAGCGGTAACGGAAAGTCGCAATCTGTTTCCGCGCCTCGGCTGCTGACCGTGAAAGAGTGCCTTGACATCCCCAAACCGGACACTTCCTGGATGTCAAACCCGCCCAGGCGCGAGACGTTTGTCGAGTGGATCCCTGGTTGGAAGTAGCATTTTCGCACAAGGAGCAGCCATGCCATCCTTCATCCGTCTTTTCCTGACCGGCTTTATTCTCACCCTGCTGCTTTTCCTGGCCGTCAACCTGTTGGCCGCGCACCTGCAATCCGATTGCGGCCTGCCGGCTTTTTTCAACCTGTCCGGTTGCGCAGACGATATCCGCCGGGCGGGATTCCCGTTTTTATTTTATGAAGAGGGCGGGTTTGCTGGTGAGACCGCACTTAACTGTGGAGACCTTTTGAAGGCACAAAAAGAACGATTTGGACACGGATTACACGGAGTTACACGGATTCTGCTAGTTTTTTAAGGGGGTTTTTTCCGTGTTCTCCCGTG
>JBARBA010000407.1:0-1752 GCA_049792555.1 Anaerolineales bacterium | reverse complement strand
CACGGGAGAACACGGAAAAAACCCCCTTAAAAAACTAGCAGAATCCGTGTAACTCCGTGTAATCCGTGTCCAAATCGTTCTTTTTGTGCCTTCAAAAGGTCTCCACAGTTAAGTGCGGTCTCACCTGTTTTCCAGGAACCCCGGTTTTATTTCCCAAATAAAAAGGTGACAGTCACTTGGCCCATTTATGGCGATGTATTTCGCCAAAAAGTGACTGTCACCTTAATGTGGAATAGCTCTATTATTCATTCTCGATGTGCTCGTCCTGATCGAAATCCCCCTCCCAACGACCATAAGCGTCATTCTCGATGCCCATGCGCAGCAACATGCGTCCGGCCAGGCTTGTCACCAGTTCGTCCAACGTTTGCATCTCGACGTAGAAAGCAGGCACCGGGGGAAAAATGACCGCCCCGGCTTCGGCGGCCTGCTGCATCAGGCGCAGGTGGCCGCTATGCAGGGGGGTCTCGCGCACCGCCAGGAGCAGCTTGCGACCCTCTTTCAGGCATACGTCCGCCGCCCGGACGATCAGGTTATCGGCGTACGAATTGGCGATGCCCGACAGGGTCTTGATCGAACAGGGCGCCACCAGCATCCCCTCCGTCACAAAAGACCCTGAAGCAATGCGCGCCCCGATGCGCTGCGGGGCGTAACAGGCGTCCGCCAGCGCTTCCACGTCCGCCACGCGCCAGCCGGTTTCGAGCGGGATGGTCTGCCGGGCGGCGTCGCTGATGATTAAATGGGTTTCCTTCCCGGCAGCGCGCAGCAACTCCAGGGCGCGGATGCCCAGGATCGCCCCGCTGGCCCCGCTAATCGCCAGGATCACCCGTCCGCGCGCGCGGCTCATAGCACTTCCACCGCGCCGTTCTCCGCATCCACCCGCACGCGCATCCCGCTGGCAATCTGCTCGATGGGAATGCGGTCCACGCAGGGGATGTCGGAAATGATACAGCCCACCGCAGTGATGGTCTCGGCTTCGGCATTGATAATGGCTGCCGGGGCCATGCCTGCTTTCTTTAGACGGTACAACGTGTACGAGCCGACGGTGGAACCCTTGCCGGTGGGGAAGACCAGCACCTTTCCGGCGATGGATTGCCCTTCCAGGGCGTGGCCCTTCTCCACCACCACGCCCGTTTGGGGGTCGACGCCGCCGAAGAAAGAAATCCCCATGGACGTGACCAGCGCCTGGCCCTCGGCGCTGCCGGGGGATATTTTGCGTCCTGTGAAGATCATTTCAGCGCCTCCTCGATGACTTCGTCAAAAGGCAAAAAGCGGGTCTGGAAACTGTTTTTGGAAGCCGCGTAGTAACAGGCCTTGGCGCTGTCGGTGACCATGACCTTGAAGCGACCCTTGATGGGCGCGACCACGCAACAAGTGTCGGTGGCAAACACGGCTCCGGCTGCTTCGATGACCGCCGTGTAGCCCATCTGGTCGGCGATGCGCTTGGTGGGCCGCGCCGTGGTGATCCAAAACGTTTTCGTGACCTTTTTGCCGTTCAGCCGTTCGGCCACGCGCGCAATCTCGTTGAGCGACAGGTGCGGGCAGCCCAGGCTGACGAAATCCACCTCGTCCGCCGGGAGCGACGCATCCAAAAAGCGGATGGCGTCTTCGATATCGCCCCTTGAAACGGTCAAGGTTTCCGTGGGAGCCGGGAAAAGCGCGCTTTCGGGGGTGATGCCTTCCATATGGAAGAGCGCCAATCCGCCGTAGGTGGCCAGGCTTGCGCTGAAGGATTTGAGTTCCTCCAGCGAGGCC
>JBARBA010000406.1:0-9434 GCA_049792555.1 Anaerolineales bacterium | reverse complement strand
TTATTGTCCTGCTCGTGTGGGGAATTCAAAGGATCGTCGAACGCAGACACGCCCGGGAACAGGCTGCACAAATAGCGTCCAGGCAGCGTTTTTTCCAGCGCCTCGACCACGAGTTGAAAAACCCATTGACAATCATCCGTTTGGGCCTGGTCAATTTACAGCAAAGTTCCAACTTGAGCGCCGAACAAACCGGTTCGCTGGAGCGCATCTCGCAGCAAGCCCAACGCCTGCAAAAGCTGGTGGTGGATTTGCGCCTGCTTTACGAGTTGGACAAAGGCAGCATCGAACACAAACCCGTCCAACTTGGGGAATTGCTGCGGGAGGCGATTGCCCTTTCCGGCCAGGCGCTGGAACCCTCGCGCACGATCGAGTTGAACGTCCAGCAAATGCCCTGGCCGGTTTCCGACGTGTGGGGCGACCGCGACCTGTTGCTGCTGGTTTTCCGCAACCTGCTCGATAACGCCCTTAAATTCAGCCTGCCCAAAGATCAAGTGGAAGTGCGCGTCACCGAAGACGGCCATATAGCAATCGTCGACGTGGTGGATACCGGCCCCGGCATCCCGGCGGAGGAGCTTCCGCACATTTTCGAGGAGCTTTACCGCGGCGAAAGCGCGCGCGGCATCCCCGGCAGCGGGCTGGGACTGCGGTTGGTGGAGCGCATCGTTGAGTTACACGATGGCGCAATACAGGTGCGCAGCAAACACGAGCGCGGAACTGTTTTCACCGTGAAGCTTCCGCTCGCGCCGGAATCAGCCTGACGTGTAACAGTTCTGATACATGGTGTATCAGAACTGTTACACGATGTATCAGAACTGTTACGGGGGAATGGTATGGTGTTACATGATCTTCGGTATGATTAAGATCAGGAAGATCAACCCACAAAAGGAACGCAACTTCTCAATAAAAAGGAAAACATATATGAAACGTGCCTGCTTGATTTTACTTTGCCTGTTTTTAACCGCTTGTGGCACCTTCGAGGTCAATGTGCGAATGTTGCCAAGTTTGACCGAACCGGCGCATCCCGGCGCAACCGCTTCCCCGGCGCTTGCTTTATCGCCTACGGTGGAGCCAAGCGAAACCCCAACGGCAACCGCCACAGCTTTCGCACAGGCTGAACCGACACCCACTGGGCAGCAACCCGGCCAACCCATTACGTTGACGGCGCTCCAGATGGGAGACAGCAGCGAAGGGTGGGCAATTGAGTCGTCCGGCCACATCGTCAAAACCGGCGACGGCGGATTGTCGTGGAAAAATGCCGCTCTGCAAGGAACTTTTAATATTCACAGCCTGTTTGCATTCAACAAAGAGACGGTCTGGGCCGCCCCTGCCGAGTTGGACGTCAGCAACGTCGTCTGGTATACCCAGGATGGCGGCGAAACCTGGGAGGCCAGCCAGCCCATCCAGTTGGGCAGTGGCCGCTACAGCCCACTGGGGATTCAATTCCCGGACGCCAGGAATGGCTGGTTGTTGGTATTGGGCCATGACGACACTCAGGGCAATTATGTGCTTTTATACAAGTCCGGTGATGGCGGGCAGAATTGGGCACAGGTCAGCAGCCTGGGCGATAGCGTGGCGCAATCGTACCTGCCCGATGCGCATACAACCGCTGCCTTTTTTGACGGCCAAGCCGGCTGGGTGGGCGGCTGGTGGGGAAAAGACGATCCCAGCCAATGGATGGCGCTCAAAACCGTCGATGGCGGGGCGACCTGGAAAACCGAGGCCCTGCCCTTGCCTGGCCAGAGTTCCCTTACCTGCGACGGACATCCCGTCATCGATATGGAGCCTGGAGACATGGCCGTCGATATGTCTTGCACCCAGGCCAGCGACCCCAAGTTTCGCTATCACCATCTTTTTTATCTTTCGGCCACCGGTTCACCCGACTGGCGCTCATGGAAGTTAGACGGTGAATTCCGGGGCATTGATTTCGTGAATGCCAACCAGGGTTGGATGCTGGTCGCGCCCGGGGGACCCTTGAGCGAAATTCACCGTACAGTCGACGGCGGCAAAACCTGGACGAATATCAACGTCGTGGCATGGAAACAGGCCCAGTTTAATTTTGTCAACGGCGGGGAAGGTTGGGCGATTGTCAGCGACGGGAGCGCCGTCGCGCTGGTCCACACCGTCAACGGCGGCCAAACCTGGGCAGAGATCAAACCGGTTGTGGCAAACCCTTAAAGGAGATCGAGCCTTCTCGCCCATATTGACACCCACTTCGTCGCAAGGGAAGCCGGAAAAGCCTTATGGCAGCAAATCTGTCAAGGAAACCACTGCTCAACTATTGTTTCATGTGTTATCCTTGCAGGGCGGGTAAATTTTAACAATTCTCTAACAGATTTTTTGCAATATCCCGGCCCATCACACTATAAAATATTGGCAAGAATAAACACCCTTACACGGAGGCAATGATGACTAAAGCGAAAAAAACTGAAAACCTCGGTGAAGCCAATGATTTTTCTTTCAAGGCTGAAACCAGGCAACTGCTGCACATCCTAATCCATTCGTTATACAAAGACCGTGAAGTATTCCTGCGCGAACTGCTTTCGAATGCGTCCGACGCGCTCAACCGCATCCGTTTTACGATGCTGACGAACCACGATGTGCTGGATGCAGACGCCGAACTGTGCATCCGCATCTCGGTGGACAAAGATGCCCGGACGATTACCATCCAGGACAGCGGCATCGGCATGACCCGCGAGGAGATCATCGAAAACCTGGGGACGATTGCCCAATCGGGCGCGCGCAAATTCCTGGAAGCCGCCAAAGACCAGACGGTTGACGCCACCCAGGTTATCGGACAGTTCGGCGTGGGCTTCTATTCGGTCTTTATGGTCGCAGAGTGGGTGCGGGTCACTTCGCGCTCCTATCTGCCGGACGCCCAAGCCGTGACCTGGTACTCGGTGGGGGAGGAAAACTTCCAGGTGGAACCCGCCGAAATGGCGCAGCGCGGCGCAAAGGTCGAGATCAAGCTCAAGGAAGACCTGGCCGAATTCGCCGACGAATACCGTCTGAAGAGCATCATCCACAAGTATTCCGACTATATCGGCTTCCCGATTTACGTGGGAGAGGCCAAGGAGCAGGTCAACAAGCAGACCGCCATCTGGCGCGCGTCCAAGCAGGATGTGACCGAGGAGCAGTACAACGATTTTTACCGCCAGTTGACGCTCGATTTCGAAGAGCCGCTGATGCGCATCCACCTGATCGCCGATGCGCCCGTGCAGGTGTACGCGCTGCTGTACATTCCAAGCAAAAGCCGGCGCGATGTCTTTGCCCTGCGCAAGGAAGACGGTCAGAAGTTGTACTCGCGGAATATCCTGATCGACGAATATTCCAAAGACCTGCTGCCCGAATACCTGCGCTTTGTACAGGGCGTAGTCGATTCGGAAGACCTGCCGCTCAACGTCTCGCGCGAAACCATCCAGGCCACCGGCCTGATGACGCGCCTGAAAAAGGTGCTGACCAACCAGGTCTTGAAAGAGCTTGAAAACCTTGCCAAAAACGACGCCGAAAAATACCAGACTTTCTGGCAGGAATTCGGCGAGTACCTGAAACAGGGCATTGCCGGGCCGGGGGAAGACACCGAAAAGCTGCAAACGCTGCTGCGCTTCAAAACTACTTTGAACCCGGAGACCTGGTCTTCGCTGGACGGCTACGTCGAACGCCTGAAAGCCGACCAAAAGGCGATCTACTATATCGTCGGCGACGATATCAAGTCGGCCATGCGCAGCCCGCACCTGGATTACTTCCAGGCGCAGGGCCTGGAAGTGCTCCTGCTGACCGAGGCGGTGGACGCTTTCATGCTGCTCAACCTGCACAAGTACAAGGATTTTGAGCTAAAGAATGTTGCCCTGGCCGAAGAGACTCCCGCCGAAAAACCGGAGGAGAAAACCGGGGAGGAAAAAGCGGCGCAGGAAACCTTCGACCACCTGATCGAGCGTTTCAAGCAAGTCCTGGGCGAGCGCGTGGCCGACGTGCGCAGCAGCAACCGGCTTTCGCAGTCGGTGGCCCGCCTGGTGGATAAGGGCGGCGGCCTGGGCGCGGAATACCAGCGCGTCTATAAACTGATCGGCAGGGACTTTGCCGAAACTCCCAAAATCCTGGAACTGAACCCGGCGCATCCCATCCTGACCGACCTGCTCAAGCTCGATCCCGCTTCGGCGTTGCAGACGCTGATCATCGAGCAGATTTACGACAGCGCCCTGCTGGCCGAAGGAATACACCCCGACCCATCCAGCATGGTGCCGCGTGTGCAGCAGCTCATGCAAGCGGCGCTGGCCGGCAGCGCGGGCGGGTCTGAGAAAGCAGCCGGGTAGCCGGTAAAGTCACCCTTTTTAACCCAAGAGACAGTCATCTTGTTTTCGCAAAGATGACTGTCTCTTTCTTTTAGGTAATATGGCAACCGGCTACAAACGTCCGCTTCACAAGGGCAGTTTTGTTGCCATTTCCTCGGTTGACTTTTTTAGTTCAGGCGCATGATCGTATACCGGAACCCCCAGCCGGTCGGCTTCCTGCACCTTTAAATCCGCAGGCAGGAAGCCAAGCAAGGGCAGGTCGGGCATCCCGGTTTTCAGGAACGCGGCTTCGTCGTCGTTGCGCACCTTGTTGCCAACCAGATACAGCCGTTTCAGGCCGATGTCATTGGCCAGCTTCTTGATCTGAGCGGCGGTACCCAGGCTGCGGCGCGTTGGCTCGACAACGATCAGCATGGCGTCCACGAAATCCACCGTGGCGCGGCCGAGATGCTCCACGCCTGCGTACATGTCGAGCAAGAGCACATCTTCCTGGCTGAAAAGCAAATGCGTGAAGAGAGCCTTGAGCATGGCCGATTCGGGACAAATGCAGCCGGAGCCGCCCAGTTTCACCGAACCCATTTCCAGCAGGCGCACGCCGCGATGAAGGATGCTAAATCGTTCGGGGATATCATCGACACGCGGGTTGAGGGTAAAGAATCCGCCCACCGTGCCGGGTTTTGCCCCGGTGCGTTCCTCGATGATTTCATCCATTTCAGCAATGGGATGGAGTTGGGCGCGTTTTTCAGGAGGAAATCCCAACGCTCCCGCCAGGCAGGGCGAGGGGTCTGCATCGACTGCCAATACCTGTCGTCCTTTATCGGCATAAACCTGGGCGAGCAGCGCCGTCAGGGTTGTCTTTCCAACACCGCCTTTACCGGTAATTGCCAATTTCATATCATCACCTTCTCTACTGCAGGTGACAGTCACTTGCGAAGTGACTGTCACCTTTGAGCACAGAGTTTACAGATAAGCCCCTTTTTTTATCCGGCCAGGGCATACCGGTCAGTTACGCGCGGCTTGGAGAGAATGTAATGACCGTAGTGAAACCGCGGGCCAAGCAATTCGCGGCGCAGGGCAGAGACATCCGCCTTCTCACGGATCAGGGTTTGGTAGATGCCCGCCCGTTCGATCTGACCGACCAGGATCAGGCCAATCAGCCGGTCACCGCGGAAGACCAGTTTTCGGTAAGCCTGCCCGTGCCGTTCGGCGAAGACTTCGACGCCATCCCCCGGCAGAGCCTGCACATCACCGACCGATACGACCGGCAAGCCGCCCAGTTCCATGGCATTGAGCAGGCTGAATGCGCCCGCATAGGTGGAATTGCCTCCGGCCATGTTATCGCCGGCGATGCGGCCCATGTCGGCGGCGTTGGTCCAGATACCGCTGACGATGGAACTGCCCGATACGATATCCTTTGTCTCGACCACATCCCCGGCGGCAAAAATATGCGCATCGCTGGTTCGCAGGTGTTCATCCACCAGCAGACCATGATGGACGCCCAGACCGCCCGAAGCTGCCAGATCCAGGTTGGCGCGCACGCCAACCCCCACGATTACCAGGTCAGCCTTGAGTTCGACGCCGTTATCGAGCGTGACGGAGGTGACTTTTTCGCCCTTATGATCGACAGCTTTCAACGTCCGGCCGAGGACGGTTTTGATCCCTGCTTCGGCGACGGTCCCGGCAAAGATCGCCGCGCTCTCGCCATCCAGTTGCTGTGGGACAATGCGCTCGAGCAATTCGACGACGGCGACTTCGATGCCAAGATGCCGCAGGGCAAAGGCCGATTTCATCCCGATGCGCCCTGCCCCAAGGATCACGGCATGCTTCGCGTCTTTGGCGAGCGTTGCAATACCCTCCGCGTCAGCCCAGGTTCGCAGCGTGAACACGCCGTTGCCCTCCAGCCCGACAATGTTCGGGCGGACGGGACTGGCGCCAGTGGCGATCAACAAGCGGTCGTAGGACAGGCTGTCAGCCTGTCCCAGGGTCAGGGTATGAGTTTTCGGGTCGAGGTGTGTGGCGCGGACGTCCAGGCGCAGGTCGAGGTTCGAGGGCGTCAGTCGCGCTTGGCGCAAGATATCCTCGCCCGTTTTTTCCTTGTAGATCAAATACGGGATGAGCGGACGGTAATACGGCGGGTGAGTCTCGTCAGTGAGCATGACGATCTCAGCGCCGGGGTCGCGCTTGCGAATGGCTTCAGCCGCCGCCATGCCTGCCGCAGAAGCGCCAACGATCACATTGCGCATGGCGTTATCCTCCCGCGACGGCCGAAGCGAATTCCCGCCGCTTGCTCTGACTGAAATCATCCACGTCTTCGTAGCGTAGCGCCTTCGTCGGACAGGCTGCCACGCAAGCCGGCGATGTACGATCGGGGCACAGGTCGCATTTGACGGCCTTGCCCAGTTCGAGTTGGCGTCCGATCACACCGTACGGGCAGACCATCACGCACGTCCAGCAACCGATGCAGCGACTCCAGTCGCACACAACCGCATCTGTGCCCGGATCGCGGAACATCGCGCCGGAGATGCAGGCAGACGCACAGGGCGCGTCCTCACAGTGACGGCAGAAGATCGGGATCTTGTGCTCACTTGCCGCCTCGACGTAAACCCGTTTCATCGGGAGCGGCTTTTCAAATGGACTGGCGAAGATATTCTTGGCTGTGGAATGCTCAATGGCGCATTCCGTCTCGCACGTTTTACAGGCGGTACACAGATCAGGTTGAACGAAGATGCGTTTCATCACTCATCTCCTAGGCAACGACTTTCTCTGCCAGGCCGAGACCCTTGCGTCGTTCGTTAATGGCCTCGAAGAGTTTTTCCGCCGCCTTGACCGGGTCGAGTTCGACGATAAAATAGCCGCCGAGCAGGTCTTTTGCCGTCTGGGTAAGCACCTGAGTGACCAGCGGACTGCCGGTGACCGGCGGAACAACGCCAACGTGTGTGGGCAGGCCGAGCGCCACCGCCCATGTGCCGATGCTGATGGCTTTCTCCATGGAGGCCTCCGGCGCGGAGGCAACGACCGGCAGTTTGTCCAGGTCCACGCCTAATTTATTGGCGATGGCAACTGCGATGGCTACCGCGCGCGTGTTGTCTACGCACGAACCAGTGTGCAGGACGAGCGGCAGCGGCGCATTCAACCCGGCGGCGTTACCCAGGGCGGTGAGCACGGCTTTCAGGCCGGGACCGGCATATTTTTCGGTAGCCGCCGAGTTCATGAGACCGTGACGAGCAAAAGCGCCCGAAGCGCAGCCGGTGGCCAGGATCAAAACGTCGCGCCGGGCCAGTTCCTTGATCATGGCGACGAAGTTGCGGTCCTGCGGAATCTTGACGTTGTTGCACCCGGCGAAAAGACAGATGCCGGCAATGTTGCCGTTGATGATGTTATCGAGCAGGGGCTTGAGGGGATCAGCGCCATCCACTTTGGAAAGAATACCGATCACCGCCTCGGCGGAGACGCCGGCGATGGCTGTGTTGCAGATATCGGGGATGTGGACTTTGGCGGCGTCGCGCTTCTTGAAGGCTTCGATTGCCAGGTGGAGGATCTCGCGCGCCCCGTCGGCGGCGTGTTCCTCCTCGAAGTTAATGTGCGTCGCACCGGGCATCTTGGCGATCCCCATGGTGGTGATGACCTGGGTATGGAAACCTTCCGCCACTTTGGTCAGGCTGGGCATCACACATTGGTAATCCACCACCATGGCATCCAGCGCGCCGGTCATAATGGCGAGTTCCTGCGAAACGGAGGAAGTCGCCATGGGGACGCCGTGCCGCATCAGGACTTCGTTGCCGGTGCAGCAAATGCCGACGATATTGATGCCCTCGCTGGCGCCGGCCTTTTTGGCTTCGGCTTCCATCTGCGGCGCGTAAGCCACGACCATATCCGAAAGCACCGGATTGTGTCCGTGGACGGCGATATTGACTGCATTCACCTTCAATGCCCCCAGGTTGGCCGAGGCGACGGTCGGCTGTGGCACGCCAAAGAGGATGTCAGAGAGGTCGGTGGCCAGGGCCATGCCGTCATAATCGGCGATGGCGCATTTGATACCCCCCAGCAGCAGGTTGACCGGGTCGGCGTCCACACCGTTGGTGGTGCGGTGCATGACCTCCGAAATGACCGAGTCGATGCCATAAGGCAGGAGGCCCATCTCGCCGAATTTCTTCAAGCGCCCGGCGGTGAGTGTTTTCATGGCCCACGCGGCCGGTTCACTTCGTTCAGCGAATTCTTCGAGCGCCAGATCGGCCAGTTCAGCGGCGACCTGTAGATCGGACTTGCCATCCAGTTGGATGCCTTGCCGTTGGGCAACGGCGCGCAGTTTGTTTGAATCCTTGACGCCATAGTCCGGCGCTTTGCCCTCGGCGACCTTTTTTAGGGTGTGGGCCAGGTGCTTGGCATGACCGGAGTGCGCTGCGGTGCCGCCGGCGATGGAGCGATCCAGGCCGCGCGCTACAATGGTGTCGGCTGTTGCTCCGCATACGCCGGTCAGCGGACCTTTGCCAAAGGGATCAATGCGACAGGGTCCCTGCAGGCAGAGGCGGCAGCACAAGCCAGTCTCGCCGAAGCCGCACTGGGGCAACTGTGCGGCATACCGATCCCATACAAGTTCAGCGCCGAGTTTTTGCGCAACGCCGAGCATTTCAATGGAATCGGGAGAAGTGGAACGATCTTCAAACATGTGGGCCTCCTTATTCAATCCGATTAGATAAAAATATTGGCAAAAAATCGCTCCTGGTCTGAAGAAAACCAGGGGCGATTAAACCTTAAAATAAAAAAACTGATTGAATGGCTCTTATTTCCATGTGTTCATACTAGCACTGATACAAAAATGTGTCAACAATTGCAGGTGGGGTCTATCATGCTTTTCTTGAAGTCTTTTTTATCCACGAAGTCCACAAAAAACACGAAGTTTAAAATTTTTCTAAAACCATTCGTATCATCTCAATAATTGGTGGTTGAGTAGGCGGAGATGCTGTTCCGCCGCCGTATCGAAACCACGATACAACAACAATCTCCCCAAAATATTGAAATGATACAACCATTCGCTAAATTCGCCAATTTGCAAACGCCATAGGTCGAAAGCAGCAGCGACCGGCTCTCGCAACCGGTGGCCTGCCCGGTCGATCATGCAGCCGGGTAGCTTAACCCAAGAGACAG
>JBARBA010000405.1:0-15743 GCA_049792555.1 Anaerolineales bacterium | reverse complement strand
TGGCAAACTCCTTCCTTGTCTAAAATTTTATCCTATAATGTTGAATATATGCAATCTACATTTCGGAAATTTTCTCAAAGCTTTTCCCCGGAACGCGCCGTCATCGTCGCGCTGATTTTGCTCGGCGTGGCCTTGCGCCTGCGCCAATATTTGGCCTTGCGTTCACTGTGGCTCGACGAAGCCATGCTGGCGCTGAACATCGTTGGGCGCAATTTTTGGGGGCTTTTAAAGCCGCTGGACTACAACCAGGGCGGCCCCGTAGGTTTTCTCCTGCTCGAAAAACTGGTTGTGACCCTGTTGGGGAATAGCGAACTCACCCTGCGCCTGATCCCGTTATTGACGGGCTGCGCCTCGCTGCTGCTTTTCGCGCTCCTGCTGCGGCAGGCGCTCGGAAAAATCGGGACGTTCACCGCCCTGGCGCTCTTTGCCGCTGGCGCGCCGTCCGTCTACTACGCCTCCGAAGTCAAACAATACGCCTCCGACGTTTTCGTTGCCCTGCTGCTGCTCTGGCTGGCGGGAAGAATTTTCATCCACGAAGTACACGAAAAACACGAAGGTTTAAAAACCAAAAGCATTCTCCTTGCTATCGCGGGCGCATTGGCGGTCTGGTGTTCACACCCGGCGCTATTTGTATTGGCCGGCATCGGCGCGACTCTGCTGCTGCGTGACGTTGCCCGAAGAGATACCCGGCGGCTGAAAGGGACGCTGGCAATGCTGGCCGTGTGGGCCGCCAGTTTTGCCGCGCTATACTTCGTCAGCCTGCGCGGACTGGCTGCCAACGCCTACCTGCTCGATTACTGGGCCGCATATTTCATGCCCCTACCGCCCTGGGCGAATGTAGCCTGGTTCCCCGGCGCTTTGCAGGGCACCCTCGAAAACCCCGTCGGGCTGGGAGTTTTCTGGCTGTTGCCGGCCGCGCTGATGCTGATCGGACTGATTAGCCTATTGCGACGCCAACGCTGCCCTGACGGTTCGTCTGTCGCTCACCGTGTCGAAGGGCGTTGCCCTGAGCTTGTCGAAGGGCGCTGCCCTGAGCTTGTCGAAGGGTGGCAATTTGGCGCGCTGCTGGCGCTGACGCTGCTGGCCGCGCTGGCGGCTTCCGGCCTGCGGGAATATCCTTTTGTGGGGCGCATGATCCTGTTCGCCGCGCCCATTTTCCTGGCGCTGATCGGCGCGGGCGTGGAAACAGTGGCCGGGTGGTTCCGGCGTCCGCGCTGGTTGGGCAATGTTATCGCCGTCGTGATCGCAGCTTTTTTGCTTTACCAGCCGCTGGTCACTGCCGCGCAGAATTTCGCCAGCCCCAAATACTCCGAACACATCCGCCCGACGATGGCCTGGTTGCAAGCCAACCGCAGACCCGGCGATGTGATCTATGTCTATTATTGGGCAGTTCCCGCCTTCCGCTATTACGCCCCGTTTTATGGCCTTGCCGAAAACGATTTTAGCGCCGGGAACGACCACGAAGATAATTCCCCCGGTCTGTTGGCCGAAATCGACCGCTACAAAGGCCAGAAGCGCGTTTGGGTGCTGTTTTCACACGTCTACGAAAAAGGGGATTACAACGAGAAAGACGCCCTGCTGGCTCACCTGGATGCAATCGGCGTGAGGAAGCGCGAGTTCATCCGGCCGGGCACATCGGTGAGTCTGTACTTGTACGATTTGGCGGGGAAGTGAGTGTATCAGGAATGCATCGTCCCCCAAACTCCACGCGGAGAATTTGGGGGACGAGTTGGTTTGTGCTCAGAACTTCTTACGGGGCGCTACTGCTGGCGCAACGAAAACCGATGTTGCCGAAGCTGTGGGTCGGGTCAAGCGAGCCGCGATAGGCCGCATGGATGGTGTTGGCCGGGTCGCTCCACCCGCCGCCGCGCAGCCCCCGAAACTTTTGACCGAAGTCAGTGCTTGCTTTCGGATCGCCGCCGGGATAAACATCATACCAGTCCGCTACCCATTCCCAAACATTGCCGGTCATGTCGTAGAGACCATAGGGGCTTTTGCCGTTTTCATAACTGCCCACCATGGTGGGATCGCCAATCTTTGAATCGGAATAATTGGCGCGTGTTGTATCAACGCCCTCTCCCCAGGGATACGTGCGCCCCTCTGTGCCGCGCGCGGCCTTTTCCCATTCGGCTTCGGTGGGCAGACGCGCCTTGCGCCATTCGCAATAGGTCCTGGCCTGGTCCCAGTTTACATCAATGACCGGAAAGTTGTTGTATTGCGCATCTTGGAAATAACCGGGATGCTTGGCCGAATCGTTAAGTCTCGGCGGTGTGCATTTCCCTGCCGTCACGCAGGCTCTGTAGTTCGCATTGACCACCTCGTATACGTCCATATAAAAAGCGGGCACATTTACAGTATGGACAGGCGCTTCCACTGCAAACCACTCAGGCTGGCAATCATCACGGAATTTTTTACATTCCGCCATTGCCTGGTCGAGGCTATTGCCCATGCTGAACGCCCCGGCAGGGATCAGGACCATTTTGTCTAATGGCATGGGTGTGGTGTTGATAGGGATGGTCGTTGGTGGCGGCGGCGTGGTTGCGGGGGTACACGCCGCAGCCGTGATGCAAAGCAATAAAATGACGAACAGTACTTGACGTGTGATTCTTTTCATCTTCTTTCTTCCTTGTCTTGGTGATGGATGGTCGAATGGCGCAATTATACAGGTGAATTGCCCAACCCCATTTCATATTTGGCGGCCAGCCCGTAAGTCGGAATGAATTCCGACTTACGGGCTGGAGGTTAATCACTGAGATTTAAAAAGCGGAAAGTTCCTCGAAATCGTAAGAGCCAAAGCCTATTTTCAGACTTCCGGCTTCATCTTTCATCCTTCATCCTTTTTCTTTAGCATCTCCATAAAATGCTTGCGGAACTTGGTCACTTTGGGGGCCACCACCATCATGCAGTAGGGCTGATAGGGATTGTTAGCAAAATACTCCTGGTGATAATCCTCGGCAATGTAGAACTTGTCAAAAGCGGTTAATTCGGTCACGATGGGCTGACTCCAGATTTTCTGGGCCGTCAACGCGCGGATGACTTCCTCGGCCACCGACTTCTGCTCGTCGCTGCGATAAAAGATCGCCGAGCGGTACTGTGTGCCTACGTCGTTGCCCTGGCGGTTGAGCGTGGTGGGGTCGTGGATCACGAAAAAGACGTTCAGGATGTCCTTGAACGAGATGACCTGCGGGTCGAAAGTGACCTGCACCACTTCGGCGTGACCGGTCGCCCCCGTGCAGACCTGTTTGTAGGTCGGGTTGACGACGGTTCCGCCCGCATAGCCCGATTCGACCGAGAGCACCCCTTTCAGTTCATCGTAAGCGGCTTCCAGACACCAGAAACAACCACCGGCCAATGTTGCGATTTCTGTATTCATTAGATTATTCCTTTCAGTTAGGGGGCCGCCCCAAAAGCACTATCAAAAGACGGCATCGGTCAAGAAACCGCCGCTGAACGATGAATTGCTTTATGGAACAAGCTCTCCCTTTATCATGGCTTCTTGTTGTAATAAATTTGCATTGATCAATTTTGGGAGAGTTGAAAAGGGAATCTTGCTATCAATGGTCATGCCTACAAAAAGCGTTGTATAAGAATCATATTGCACTTCGAGAAAACAATGACTCAATTTAGTATCTTCGATGCAATAAGAGAACATGGCCTGCCCAGTTTTCACAAAATCGGGAGGGGCGGTTTCAACCCCAGATAAGCCTGCTGATGCCGATTTCACGTCACTCGCGTTAATAGTAACTTTTATTTTACTCTTTTTTAAATCATAAGTGACAAGAAGGCCATGTTGTTGGTACTGGCCTCCCAATATACACTGTGCCCACACATAATCACCCTTATCTTTTTGAGTAAGGCTTTTGGTGACCCAGTTCCAACCATCTTGTGACCCCAAGAATTCGTCGCAATTCAATACTTTCAATAGGGCTGAATTTTTGTTTGCGATGTCGCTAACAACTACTAATTTGGGCTTAGGGCTACATGCTGTTAGAAAAAACATGCAACCGAAATAAATAAAGATGATATATCGTGAATAGACACATTGCTGCATAGCAATTATCCTCCACAAACTTGAAGTCGATAGAGTGTAGCCTTTGCAATGGACTGCTGATTAAACAATGTAGGGGCGGATCACGATCCGCCCCTACAAATATCATTTATATGCTCGGCTCAGGGGCCGGGAGCGCTTCGGGCGTCTCCAGCCGGGTCAGGATGATGGCCCCGTCGGGGTTGACATCCACCAGAATGTGGTCGCCGTCGACAAAGGCGCCGGAGAGCAGGGCATCCGACAGGGCGTCTTCCACTTTGAGCTGGATCACGCGGCGCAGGGGCCGGGCGCCCATTTCGGGGTCGTAGCCCTCCGCCCCCAGCAGCGACAGCGCTTCGGCGCTGGCGGTCAGCACGATGTTGTGTTCCACCAGGCGTTCGGCCACCTTGTTCAACTCCAGCGTGACAATCTTGTTGATGTCGTCTTTGGTCAAAGCGCGGAAGACGATGACACTATCCACGCGGTTGATGAACTCAGGGCGGAAGGCGCGCTTGAGGGTTTCAGTCAATTTCTTGCGCATCTCTTCGTAGGACAGGCGGTCTTCGGTCTCTTCGTCGCGCTTCAAATGGAAGCCCAGGCCGGTTTGCTTTTTGATCAAATCTGCGCCGATGTTGGATGTCATGACGATGATCGCGTTGCGGAAGTTGACCTTGCGCCCGCGCGCGTCGGCCAGGTGGCCCTCTTCCATAATTTGCAGCAGCATATTGTGGACTTCGGGGTGGGCCTTCTCGACTTCGTCAAAGACGATGATCGAGTATGGGCGGCGGCGGATGGCTTCGGTCAACTGACCGGCGTCTTCGTAGCCGATGTAGCCGGGAGGCGCGCCGACCAGACGGCTGGCGGTATGGCGTTCCATGAACTCGGACATATCGAGCTGGATGGCGGCGTCTTCGCTGCCAAACATGAATTTGGCCAGGGCTTTGGTCAGTTCGGTCTTGCCGACGCCGGTTGGGCCGAGGAATATGAACGAGCCAATCGGGCGGCGCGGGTCTTTGAGACCGGCGCGGGCGCGGCGCACGGCGCGCGAGATGGCCACAATGGCTTCATCCTGGCCGACGATGCGGGCGTGCAATTCATCTTCCATGTGCAGCAGGCGCTCGGATTCTTTCTCGGCGATCTGCATGACGGGCACACCCGTCCACATCGAGACGACTTCGGCAATATCCTCGGCGCTGACCACCGGGCTGGTGGCGCGGTCCCAGCCGGTGCGCAGGCGCTCCAACTGGTTTTCGGCGCCGGTTTCTTTATCTTGCCATGACTTGACTTCTTCGATGTTGCCCATTTCCTGGGCCAGGGCGCGGCTTTGACGGATTTCGCGCAAGAGCGTGTAGAGGTCTTTGGCCTGTTTGGCGGCGGGCGATTTGTACATGCGCACGCGCGAGGACGATTCGTCGATCAGGTCGATGGCTTTGTCGGGCAGGAAGCGCTCGGTGACGTAACGCGATGAAAGATGGGCGGCTGCTTCGAGGGCTTCGTCGGAAATGACCAGCTTGTGGTGTTCCTCGTAGGCCGAGCGGATGCCTTTCAGGATGGCAATTGTCTCTTCTTCGGACGGTTCTTCGACGACGACGGGCTGGAAGCGGCGTTCGAGCGCCGCATCTGACTCGATGTGTTTGCGGTATTCGTCGAGCGTGGTCGCGCCGATGACCTGTAACTCGCCGCGCGAAAGCGCCGGTTTGAGGATGTTGGCCGCGTCTACAGAGGAACCGGCAGCCCCGGCTCCGACGAGCATATGGACTTCGTCGATGAACAGGATCGAGCCGGATTGCTTGAGTTCGTCGATGACGCGCTTGAGGCGCTCTTCGAACTGGCCGCGATACATCGTCCCGGCCACCAGCGAGCCAACGTCGAGTTGCAGCACACGTTTGTTCATCAGCGGCGCGGGCACGTCGCCCTCGATGATGCGCTGGGCCAGGCCTTCGACGATGGCGGTCTTGCCAACGCCCGGTTCGCCGATCAGCGCGGGGTTGTTCTTGGTGCGGCGCGCCAAAATCTGGATGACGCGCTCGATTTCCATCTGGCGGCCGATGACCGGGTCGAGCTTGCCCTGTTCGGCTTTGCTGGTCAGGTCGGTAGCGAGTTGGTCGACCATGGGGGTTTTGCCGCCCTTTTCGGTTTTCTGCGGTTCGCCGCGGTTGACTGCCCCGCCTACGGGGGCGGCAGGCGGGTTGCCCGATGAGGATTCTTGCAGCACGCGGCGGGTCTGGCGGCGGACTTCGTCCGGCGTCACGCCCAGGCGACGCAGGGCTTCCATGGCGATGCCTTCGGTGCGGATCAGGCCGAGCAGCAGGTGTTCGGTGCCAATATAGTGATGCCCGAGGCGGTGGGCTTCGTCCACGGCCAGTTCGAGCACCTGCTGGGTATCGGCTGAAAGTTCGAGCTTCTCGCCGGGGGCGGTTCTGCCCTCGCCGGTGAGACGCATGACCATTTCGCGGACGCGATCGGGCTCGAGGCCCATTTCACGCAGGACGCGCCCGGCTACACCGCCATCTTCTTCGATCAGGGCGATCAAGAGATGTTCGGTGCCAATTGCATTATGATGGGCGCGTTCGGCTTCCTGGTGCGCCAGACTTAACACTCGCCGCGCTCGTTGTGTAAAACGTTCCATGCCGGCCATAATAATCTCCTTGGCCCTTTATTGAATAAGGGTCATAATTGATTGTACCAAATAAGCGTGAATAAACGCCGTATGAAATTGATAAGAGTTTATGCGCCAAAGGGGTTATTTCAGTAATCATCTCAATCGCAATTGTTATGGCTCTTTCGGAATCTCTGTGATCCACCCCAAGATATGGGGGGATGCCACGCTAATTCCCAAAGAACTATAAAAGAAAGCAAAAAACAAAAAGTGGAGCCAGGTTACCTCGACTCCACTTTTGGGTTTTCTATTGCGCTCATGTCTATTGCGCCGTCCGCGTCACTTCGCGCACCGGGGCCGCCGTTTGCGGCGCTTCGCGTACTTCGCGCGCATTCTCGCGCGCCGGCTGGACGACCGGCTGCCGGGCTGCGGGGCGGGCAGCTTTCGACACGATGGTGACGACGATGCGCTGCATCAGCAGGAACACCAGCAGACCACCCGAAATCCAGTAATACCAAGTGGCCCAGGCAGTACTCGTATCCGTGCCGCTGGTGATACCGTGATACATGGCCATGATATAGGTGAAAAAGCTGATGTAGTGGATGGCCCGCCAGGTCTTCTGCCCGATGTGCGAACGCACATAAAAACTCAGCGCCACCATCAGCCAGATGTAGAAACCAAGCTGCCCGAACCCCACCATCAAGGGCCTGTACCCGTGCGCAGCAAAGGGCACGGCCACCTGCGCCAGGTCGAAATTGATGTAATGGTCGCCCAGCAGCACCAGCCCGTGAAAGATGCTGAACGCCAGTCCCAGCAGGCTGACGTATTCATGGATGGCGAACGCCGCCGGAACCCCCGGCCACGTGCGCGCCATCTTGTTCGTAATCGTCAGCCCCAGCGCCATCGAAAGCCACAACAGGCTCAACGCCACGAAAGCGCTGCCGCGCGAGAGATACCAGTAGGCCTTTGGGTCTGCCCCCATCAGTGAACTCGCCAGGTTCGGCATCCAGATGGGCAGCACCACCACCGCCAGCAACGTGCCCGCCACAATCGCCAGCAGCACCATCACAAAAGTCTGCAGTCCGATGGTCGATTCGTACTCGTTATTTTCAACCAATTTTCCGTTCATGATTGCCTCCAAAGAAATTTTTCCATACGACGGTTGTAACATTGCTCGCCACTTTCGAGCGCCATAAAGCCTGCCAGCCCCGGCCTCGATTCCAGCCAGTCCATTCCATCCCGGCTGCCCAGGATCAGCGCCGACTTGGCCGCCATTTCGGCTTCCATCACGTCCGGCGCAATCACGGTGGCCGCGAAAACGTCCGTTTGGGCCGGCAGCCCGGTGCGCGGGTCGATGATGTGGTGGTTCCAGCGCCCGCCCTGCTTCCAGCGCCGGTAATCGGTGCCCGATGTAGCCACGCCGCAGCGGCGGTCCAACGCCAACGTTTCGAGATACGCCCCGGCGTTGAATGGATCATCTATATCGATCAGCCAGGGACTCCCGTCGGGCCGTTCCGCGCTGATGGCGATGTCGCCGCCCGCGTTGACCAATGCCGGACCGAGAGTTGCCAACCGTTTCGCAGCCTGGTGCGCAGCCCAACCTTTCGCCACCCCGCCGAAGTCGAGTTGCATGTCCGCAGGCAGAGAAATGCTGCGGGTGGCTTCGTCCCAGACCACTTCGGCCAGCGAACCTGCCGAGGGCCACGCGCTTAGCGGCGCGGTATCGCGCTCACGGGGCAGGGCGTCGAAGCTGCGATCATATCCGGCGGCGACGAGGGCTTCCAACACGGCGGGCGTTACCAGTCCGCTGCTGGCTTTTTCCGCTTCGAGGGCCGTCTGGAAAACCTGCCAGAGCGTCTCGCTGACCTGCGCCGTCCAACCTGCCAAGTTGTTCAAG
Organism: Anaerolineales bacterium; assembly: GCA_049792555.1. Classification (GTDB taxonomy): domain Bacteria; phylum Chloroflexota; class Anaerolineae; order Anaerolineales; family Villigracilaceae; genus UBA5195. The sequence goes on along the minus strand of JBARBA010000405.1, from coordinate 7,220 downwards.
CGGTTCAATTCGCTCTCCGGGCGAAAACGGCTCAGGCACTGCTCCCATGCCTCGAACCAGACCGGTACCTGCTCCAAAAGCGCTTGCGCGCTCCCGGCCTGGCTCTCAACGACGGCAATCATATGAGAGCCCATGGCCTTGAATTCGAGTCTGTGGTTCATTTTGGCTTTGACGACCCGGTGCCGCCGCCTCCACCACCGCCGCCCCCGCCGCCCCTGCGCTTGGGTTGCGGGGCTGGCGGCTGAAAAACCACATTCGCGTTGGTGGCCTGCGGCGCCGGCGCGGTTCCACCGAAGATGATTTTGACAGGATAGAACGCCGGTGTGGGTGTTGCGTCCGCCTGGGTTGTATCTTGCGATGGCGGAATCTGTGTGTCTCCAGCCTGCGCCACATCCTTCTGCTTCTGCGGCGTAGAGAACAGGTTCCAGAATACGAGTGTAGCGGTCAGTCCTACTGCGGCGATTGCCAGTTGGATCTCGCCCCAGCCTTGCTTGGGTTTGTTATTCATGGGATTTTCTCCTTTCCTGGTTTGGGATTAGTGATCGCCACCGCCATCATCGCCGCCGCCACCGCCTCCACCGCCGCCGCCACGATGTTTCTTTGGCGTGGGCGCCGGAGAGTTATAAGAAGGGGTGGTCGGCTGCGGCGTTGGGGTTGCGGTCGAGATGACCGCGCCATCCAACCCGACGTAAACAATATCGCCGGAGCTAAAAACGACCTTGTAAACATTCACACCGTTAAGTGAAAAACCTTCCACGCTGTAAACGTCCGTTTTTTTCATGAACTGCGATGCAATCGAAGCGGCTTGCTCCGGGCTGACCTGCGTTGGCGCTGTCGCCGTTGCCGGCTGCGTGGCGGTGTCGGTGGCCTGCACATCCGTAGGGCTGGCGGCGGCAGACACGTCGCTGGTTTTTGCCACGTTGAATGCCGAGACAACGCCGGCCAGGATGGCGATGACGAATGCGGTCAATGCTGCCGAGATGAATAATGCGCTTTTGGGTTTCATGGTTACCTCCAGAATAATGGACTGTTCCGGTCATATACCGGTGATATTTTATTAGTCGTCAAACCTGCTCAAAAGTTATGCCCGATATTTTTTCGTTTTCCCCACAATGGCGCAACTTCTCAATAATCGGTGGTTGAGTAGGCGGCGATTCTGTTCCGCCGCCGTACCGAAACCACCTACGACAACAATCTCCCCGAAATATTGAGATGATGCACAATGGCGCACAAGTGGAAAGCCTGTTGTATAATTTTGAGCGCCGCCCTGTTGTTGAACTGACTGCGCGACGGCTGATACAATCGTTAGGGCTCAGTACAAAAGAGATAATGTTGCCAGTCACCATTGATGTTGGAGGCAGTTATGAAAAGGATCATAATCAGCGATAATGATGATTTCGATGCGCTTTTACCCTTTTGTCTTTCCGAAGGTCTAGGGATTGAACTCCAATCATTCTGGAATCCAATACAGCCTGAACTGTATCTAGCACGGATCGAATATCAATTGGAGAAAATCAAAGCAATTGACTTTAGAGCCTTTCATGGGCCTTTTGGAGATCTCAATTGTGGTAGTTATGATCCGATGATCCGGGATGTATCCAGAGACAGGATGCTACTGGGTTACCAAACTGCCTGTGAACTCAAGGCGACTCATATTGTTTTTCACCATGGATATGTTCCCCACACTTCATCTCCTAAAAACTGGATACATCGCTTTGTTCAATTCTGGAAGTCTTTTTTAGATGGGAAGCTCGAAAACGTGTATTTTCATCTTGAAAATATGCTCGAATTGTCGCCTGACATTATGATCGAGACGATCGACGCGATTTCTGATCAACGGGTAAGCGCTTGCTTAGATGTCGGTCATGCACATTGCAATTCCACCACTCCCGTGTTGAATTGGATCGAAAAGCTTGGAAACAGGATCGGGTATGTGCATATACATGACAATGATGGAACAGATGACCAACACTTAGCCATCGGGGAAGGAAATATTCCATTTGATACTGTTTGTAATGCGCTGAATGAGTATTCGCCGGATGCAATCTGGACATTGGAGACTCAGACGGAGGGTGTAAAGAAATCCTATCATTGGCTTAGGCAAAATGGGTTTGTATCTACGGGCTAAAATGCCCTGCCGGCTCCAGCGGACAGCGGCTCTGCCGCTCGAATCAGCAGCGCATTTCCAGAAATGGCGCGAAAATGCGAAGGAGTCTCCCCTACCCCGCCGCTGCCCGCTGAACCAAGCCATTAGCCCGCCCTTTCCAATCGTCATATCTCAAGGTAACGAAGTCAACAATCCATGAATTACTTCGAGCCAAAATCTGCTGCTGAAAGATATGCCAAAGGCCGTCCTTACTTTCACCCGCAGGTGATAAGTCGAGTAAAGAGCCATCTGTCGCTTACCAATCCGGTTTCTCGCGCCATCGACGTGGGCTGCGGCACAGGATTATCCACCGTTGCCCTGAAAGAAATCGCCCAACAGATTGTCGGCGTGGACATGTCTGCCCGGATGATCGCGTTGGCGCCGCGCGACCCGCAGATTGAGTATTTTGTTTCACCTGCCGAAAACTTGCCGGTCAGAGACAATGATTTCGACCTGATGACAGTCAGTTCAGCCTTCCATTGGATTGACCGAGGCCGTTTTTTTGCAGGAGCGCGCCGGGTTTTACGGCCACAAGCCTGGCTCATCGTTTACAACAATTCCTTCTTTAAACAAATGCAAGAAAACGCTGAATTTCAGGGCTGGTTCCAGGAACATTTCATCGCAAAGTACCCAAGTCCGCCACGCGCACAGACCGGCTTTGGCGCAGAAGACTCAGAAAAAGAAGGCTTTCATTTTGCCGCTCAAGAAGAATATCAAAACCTGGTAAAGTTCTCGGTTGAAACGCTGGTGGATTATTTGGTAACACAGAGCAATGTCATCGCGGCGGTTGAAGGCGGAAGCGAAAGAATAGAAAACGTAAGGCAATGGCTCATGGAAAACATTTCACCTTTCTTTGGCAGCAGGATTGAAGCAAACTTCATATTCGGTGGGCCAATCTGGTATTTACGAAAGGCTTCCTGACTGAGAATTAAGTATGATATACACACGACGCAGCCTTTCAAAGTCCCGCATGGGATCAACCAAGCAATCCATTGGAATCCAAAACAATGTCTGACCAAACCCCCATCCGCATCATCCTGACCGACGACCATCCCGTCGTGCGTTTTGGCTTGCGCCAGGCCCTGCGCGGCGCGGACGGTCTGCTGGTGGTGGCCGAAGCGGAGCGCGGCGACGCAGTAGAGGCGTTGATCGAAGCGCACAATCCGCAGGTGGTGGTGCTCAACATCCGCATGGCCGGGCTGAACGGCATCGAAGTCACGCAGCGCATCCGCGCCCGCCAACAGCAGGTCAACATCCTGGCGCTGACCTCCCGAGACGACGAGGAGACTGTGCGCGCTGCCGTCCACGCCGGGGTGGACGGGTATTTGCTAAAGACCGCCAGCCTCGAACAGATCATCCAGGCCATCCGCGACGTAGCCGCCGGGAAACCCGCCTTTTCGCCCGAAATTGCCCAAAAGGCGAACATCGCCGGGCGGCCCGCTTCGCCTGACCTGCTCAGTCCGCGCGAGTTGGAAGTGGTGACGCTGGCGGGCAAGGGCTACACCAACAAAGCCATCGCCATGCGGCTCAAGATCAGCAACCGCACCGTCCAAACCCACCTGACGCGCGTCTACCACAAGCTGAATGTGGCCAGCCGCACCGAAGCCGTCATGCGCGCCATCGCCTACGGCTGGATCGCCGCGCCGGATTTCTACGAAATTTAGCGCTCTTGCCTGCGCGCAGTATTTCGGGCATAATGGAAGTCATCGTAGAAAGGAGTTGTCTATGACCAAAGAGTTTAGTGTGATTATTGAACGCGATGAAGACGGCTATTACATTGCCAGCGTGCCTGAATTACGAGGGTGCCATACCCAGGCAAAATCGCTGGATAAATTGATGGAACGTATCCGCGAGGCAATTGAATTGTGTATGGAAGTCGAAACAGATACACAAGTGCATGAATTCATCGGCGTTCAACGCATCGCGGTTGAAGTAGGATGATGACGAAATTCCCCCGCCTGACAGGCCATCAAGTCATTGCCGCGTTGCGTCGGTCAGAATTTGAAGTTTTGCGCGTGCGAGGAAGCCATCATTTTCTCAATCACGCCGACGGGCGCTGTACGGTTGTGCCGGTTCATCGAGGTGAAATCATCGGGCAGGGGTTGATGTCCCAAATTTTACGCGACTGCGAGTTGGAGCGGGACGCATTTTTGGAACTGCTAAAATGAAGACAGGCTTCGTTCGCCTACGGCTGGGTCGCCGCGCCGGATTTCTACGTAATCTAAAAGAAGCCCCGCAGCAGTTTGCGGGGCTTCTTTATTCTCATTCAAGTGGCGCCTTCTCAACAATCGGTGGTTGAGTAGGCGGCGGTGCTGTTCCGCCGCCGTACCGAAACCACCATATAACAACAATTTCCCCCAAATTGGGAAGATACCGCACTATTTATTGAACGCAATTTCCCAGATATGCACAGTGGCGGTTGCATCACCCAAAATAGATTGAACCGAAATGACGACCCTTGTGGCCTTCACAGTCTGGTCAAAGTTGAGCGTGTTGCCTTTGTCGCCATTTTCCAGGAATTGCGTGGTGTAGCTTTTTATTTCATCGCCGGCAGCCGAGAAAAACGTTACTTTTAATTCGATCTGCGCCCCGCCATGGATGATGAATATCGAATGGAATTCCTGCTCCTGGGGGAAGGTGAGATCGAATAGCGCCGGGTTGAGCGCGGCAGTTTTATAAAGCGATTCCGGATCGTCGTCAAAAACATTCTGGATGGGCAGGCCATCGTCCTGGGTGTAGTTAACTTGCACCTTTTGCCCATTGATCATCACCTCGCCGGGGATCAGTTTGCGCTTTTCTGCATCTTCGGCAGCCAGCAACGCATCGGCTTGTAGGGAATATTTAAGGCGGATCACGTAAAATCCGACCTTTGTGCTGGAATAGGGGATGACTTGCAGGACCTGGATATCCGAGAATTTCGGGTTATTGTTCGCAAAGTCAAACTCTTCGGGTGTAACGACGAAAAATGTGTTGTTTTCCAGGGGCAGTCTTTTTGCGGCATAATCATAGGTGGAGTTGAATACGATATTGGCATTATCCCCCATGTAGATGCGCCCCGGCAGATCCTCGAACATCGCCCAATTTGGTGAAATGACCGCAAAGGCGTTTGGGGTCACTTTCATTTGTTCTTGCACCGCCGGGAAGACCTTGCTCGCCCCAAACTGCACCCCATCGGCCTGGTTTTTGTCGAACCACGATATGCCGTTCGTAAGCACATCCCAAAGCATGTAAGTGTTAACGGAGAACAAAACAACCAACAGGGCGGCATGGGCAAGCATGGGTCTGTTTAGATGAATTCGATCGACAAGCTTGCCGAGCAGGTCGTCCAGCCCAATTGAACCGATCAGCGCCGCCGGGATGACCATCACCAGGCCGCGGGTAATACTGCTCGGTGAAAGCACCAACGCAGCCCCCACCGGGGCAACCAGCAAAGCAACCAGCAGGACGCGGTATTCCGGCTGTCGCAGGCGGCGCACCAGCAACCACAAGCCCCATGCAAAAAAGGGCAGCAGCAAAAAACCGAGATGTCCATAGCCTTTCATGATATGCAGCAAGCCGTCGGTGCGGGTTGCTTCATAGGCCGGCGTGAACCAATAAAGCGGGTTGAGATGGAACATGTAGTTATTAAACGTGCCGATTATTTTGTCGATCAGGGGTATATCCTGCGCCCAGTAGGAACCCACATTCCCCAAGACTTCAGCCGAATGGCCCGCATGGCTGAGTTGGAAGCGCACATAAGGAAGGACGCATAGAACGCCAAGCCCTGCGCTGCCCAGCGCGGGAATACGCATCCGCAGGTGATAGGGAAAATCTATAATGAGCAGGATAAGAATTGTCAACGGGACTATCGCCTGCCCGGGCGCGTAAGCATAAAACGCCAGGGATGCGCAAATAACGGCGAGGTAAAGGTAGTTGGGGTTGCGCGACCGGTACAACCAGTAACAATACAACATGGCGCTGTAAAATGAGACGAAAGTTGGCATCTCATACCCCGTCCTGGAATGATGGAACCAGGCCGGGATGGCAGACAAAACCAGGACGCCTGCCCACCAATAGCGCGCATGGAATATATCGCGCAGGGCCAGGGAGACGCAAATTACGCCGAGCAACCCCACCAGCACCGACGTGAACCGGATCACATACTCCGAACGGCCAAAGATCAACAAGGGCACAAGCTGGATATAGACGGTCGTTCCCAGGTTGTATTTGGTATCGTTGGGGAAAAACGCAGGGAATAGATCGCCCTCAACATCGCGCAAACCGTCACGCATGAAGTCGGAGGCCAGCAAGGTGGGATTGGCTTCGTCAAAGGTGAAGTAAACCGGGTAATCCGTCAGCCCAATCATGCGGATCACCAAATAAATCAAAATACAGACGCCAAACAGAGCGGTGGGGAGTGACGGTCTCCAGCTTTTGGCTTTTTGAAGCATTTCGGACGAGTCTGCAATATCGTTGTTTGTCATTGTTTTGCCTTTGTGTTTTGACTGGTGATTTTGGGTAATTTCGGCTTACCCCGGCCACATTATTTAAATGCGATTTCCCATAGATGCACAGTGCCGGCTTCATCAGCCGAAAGAACCTGTACCGAAATGGCGACCCTTGTAGCTTTCACGGTCTGGCCCAGGTTGAGTGTATTGCCTTTAACGCCGTTCTCTGTAAATTGTGCGGTGTAGCTTTTTAGTTCAGCGCCGGCAGCCGAGAAAAACGTTACTTTTAATTCGATCGGAGCCGAGCCATGAATGATAAATATCGAATGGAATTCCTGCTCCCGGGGGAAGGTGAGATCGAATAGCGCCGGGTTGATCGCGGCAGTTTTATAAAGCGAGGCCGGATCGCCATCAAACAGGGATTGAATAAGTGTACCATCGTTCCTGGTGTAGGTAATTTGCACATTTTGCCCATCGATGACAACCTCGCCGGGAATGGGTTTTCGCCGTTCCGCCTCTTCGGCAGCAATTAATGCCCCGGCTTGCGGGGAATACTTAAGGTGGATCAGGTAAAACCCTGTCTTTGACCTGGAGTAGGGAATGGTTTCCAGGGTTTGGATATCCGAGAATTTCGGGTTGTTTTTCGC
>JBARBA010000404.1:0-1953 GCA_049792555.1 Anaerolineales bacterium | reverse complement strand
GGATGGCCCAAGCCGGATATTGCGCAGACCCAGGTGGAGCAGCGTCAGCAAAATGACCACTGCCTTTTGCTCATACCACGAAAGCACCAGCGAAAGCGGCAGGGAATTGACGTCGGTGTTGAAGGCTTGTGCCAGCGCCACTGCAATTTGAATGGCCGAATAAGCGTCGTTGCACTGGCCCACATCCAGCAAGCGCGGCAGACCGGCCACAGTGCCGAAATCCTGTTTGTTGAAACGATACTTGCCGCAAGCCAACGTCAGCATCAAAGTATCTGCCGGGGTCTTTTCGGCAAAGCGGGTGTAATAATTGCGGCCCGGTTTGGCGCCGTCGCAGCCTCCGATCAAGAAGAAGTGGCGGATGTGACCCTGTTTGACGGCGTCAATGACTTTGTCGGCCACGCCGAGCACGGCCTGATGGCCAAAACCCACCAGGATTGTCCGCTAGGGGTCGTCCGACGGGAAGCCCGCGGCGGCCTGTGCCGCAGCGATGACCGGCTGGAAATTGCGGTCGGAAATATGATGAACCGCCGGGAAGTTGACCAGCCCGCAGGTGAACAAGCGGCCCCGGTAGCTTGGGTGCGGTTCCTGAATGCAGTTGGTGGTCATGAGAATGGCGCCGGGGAAGGCGGCAAATTCCTTGCGCTGGTTTTGCCACGCGCCGCCATAATTCCCCACCAAATGCGGATATTTTTTCAATTCGGGGTAACCGTGGGCGGGCAACATTTCGCCGTGGGTGTAGATGTTAATGCCCGCGCCGCTGGTCTGTTTGAGCAGTTCTTCCAGGTCTTTCAAATCGTGCCCGGAGACCAGAATGGCCTTGCCTTTGACCGGAGTCACGCGCACAGACGTCGGCGTGGGGTGGCCGTAAGCGTTCGTATTTGCGCTATCCAGCATGCCCATCACCTGTAAATTAACTTCTCCCACTTTAAGTGCCAGCCCCAGCAATTCGTCCACGCTATGGTCAAGGCGCGTAAGCGAATTAAGCGCGCTATGCAGGAAGGCAAAGACACGATCGTTTTCCACGCCCAACAGGTAGGCATGGTCGGCGTAGGCAGCCATACCGCGCAGCCCATAGAGAATTAATTCGCGCACGCCCTGCACTTCTTCGCTGAGTGGCATATTGCGCGCCTGGACGGTGGCGACTTCGGCTTGTTCCAGCAGACCGGCCAGCGTGTTGGCGGGCGTCCAGAGAGCGGGGCCGGTCAGCGCCTCGGCGGGTTGCCCCTGCGCGGCGCAGGCCGTTTGATAGGCGGCGGACATTTCGTCTTTGACCTGGGCTGCGCGCTGCAACATGGTTTCCAGCGCGGCGCTGTCAAAGGCCACGTTGGTGACGGTGGTAAAAAGCGCTTCGAGCACGAAAATATCGCCGGCGCGGGTGGGCGCGCCCAGCGCGCGCGCGCGGTGCGCCCACATGGACACTCCCTCGACGGTATAGGTCAGCAAATCCTGGAGGGCGGCTACTTCGGGGCTTTTGCCGCAGATGCCAACGGTTTCGCAACCGTTCCCTGACGTGGCCTGTTCGCATTGATAACAAAACATGGAAAATCTCCTTCTTCAGAATATCGAATGTTTGAGTGGAACAATCACTCGCCAGCCTCGAAAGCAATGCGTTATCGCATCGTTAAGACTGAATAGTTGCTAATCATAACAATTTCTATCGAAATTATTAGTAATATACATCACGACAACTTGTGACAATTAGCACTATTAAAACCGACAAAGTGGTATTAGCTTTTTTGGGGTGCATCATCTCAGTATTTCGGGTGAGTTGTTGTTACAGGTGGTTTCGACACCTGCACTGCGTTCGGTGCAGTGTACGGCGGCGGGAAACGTCGCCGCCTACTCAACCACCGATTATTGCGATGATGCTTTCGGGTCTGGCCTTCGGATGCTATCGTATCCAAAATACTTTTTGCGGGGCGTACACAAAAGACCTCGGAGTTCTGTAAGAAC
>JBARBA010000403.1:0-5109 GCA_049792555.1 Anaerolineales bacterium | reverse complement strand
GGATGGGTTGGGCGCGCAAGGCGACGGAGGCGATGCCCTTGAATTGTTTGGCCCATTGCTGCAAGGCTTTGACCGCCGCGTCGCGGTCGGCGGTGGCCTGGACGGCGTTTTTGGCGGTGGTTTTCTGGGCATTGTAGGCATCGGAGAGCGCATCGATGGCGGCCAGCGCGTTGGCGAGGGTTTCCGCCGGGAAGCCGTAGGTGGCGAGCGTGGCCTGGTAGGGCGCGGATTGGGCCGTCGTATAGGAGGTGCGCGCCGCGGTGATGAATTTCTGCAGGTCTTCGGACACCACGCCGGTGACTTTCAGCGCAGTGCGGGCGTTCGAGTCGCTGAAGGTGGAGCGCGCCGTTTCGCGGAAGTCCGTGTAGGTGGCGCGGGCGGCGGCAAGCGCGCCCGCTGCGGCGTCCGCGGCTTGTTGCTGTGCGGCCATGGCGCTTTGCCGGGCAGTGTAGGCGTCTTGCGCGGCTTGCTGGAGCGCCAACCCTGCTGCAAGGGCGGCGGCGTCATAGCCGCGCCCGGCCAGGAGGGGGGCGATGTCGGCGTCGTCGCGGGCGAGTTCGATCATCTGGCGCGTTTCGGTGATGAAGTTGGAGGTGGCCTGGTCCTGGTCGGCGCGGCTTTTTGGCGCAGGCGCAGGTGTTGGTGCAGGTGTTGTTACAGGTTGATCAGACATGGGTTACTCCTTAGGGGATGTGGGTTGCGTGTTGCGTGTTGCGTATTGCGTAATGCGTATTGCGTAATGCGTATTGCGTAATGCGTTCGGGTGGAGCGCAATTTTGATGGTTGGATGTCTTGTTAAGTGGGTCGGCGGTGTAGTTTTGGTGGTCGGTGGCCCCGTTAAGTCGGTCTGCGATGAAGCTTTGGCGGTCGGCGATGCAATTTTTGCAGTCGGCAGGCTTGTCAAGCGCATCGGCGGCGCAATCTGGGGCGTCGGCAGGCTTGTCAAGCGCATCGGCGGCGCAATCTGGAGCGTCGGCAGGCTTGTCAAGCGCATCGGCGGTGCAATCTGGAGCATCGGCGGCCTTGTCAAGCGCATCGGCGGCGCAATCTTGGGCATAGGCAGGCTTGTCAAGCGCATCGGCGGCGCAATCTGGAGCGTCGGCAGGCTTGTCAAGCGCATCGGCTGGGCAATTTGGGGCATAGGCGGCCTTGTCAAGTGCATTGGCGGGGCAATCTGGGGCATCGGATGGCTCGTCAAGTGCATCGGCGGGGCAATCCGGGTGGTCGGCGGCGCGAACGAGACTCAGACTTCCGAAGTCTTAACCCCTTACGGGGCAAGCGACTTCGGAAGTCTGAGATTTATGGGGCGGGCTGGATAAAAGGACGAAGCGCCTGCCCAAACTCGGTCTTTAGGTCTTCGGGAACATCTTCGTCGTCCGACAGGTAATGCAAAAGGTCGATCATATCTTCGACGTCCCCAAGACTGTAAGAAAGCAGGCGCGCGCCCTGGCCGTTGAAGGCCAGCAGCGCAGTTCCTTTGTGCGGGTTTTGGGCCTCGTCTTTTTCAACTTCATCGGTCGGATCGAGGCATATGACCACCTCAAGCTGTTGGTGCAACAATTCGTGTGACATGGGAAACCTCCTGGTGGGTGAAAGAAGGACGGGCCGGCGCGGCCCGCCCGGGGCGGATGATGGACCGTAAGCGACAATCGATCTCTTTGTCAAAGATTGTCGCTTACGGCAAGGGGGATGATAAGGCCCGGCTTGCAAAAAGGCAACCCACCATGCAGGCATGTTTTCCCGGTTGGATAATGATTCTTTTTTCCCTAAACCTGAGTCTCTTTGACCGCCCCCGTTTATTCGTTATCGACCCTGACGGGCACACGCACCCTGACGGGCACACGCGCGCGAATTTGCGCCTTTCCATGTTCGACTCCGCTGCAAAAACCCTTAACGCAAAGTCGCAGAGACGCAAAGGGCGCAGAGAAAATCTTTTTTGTCATAAATCTTGTGTTCTTTGCCGGAGTTTCGGCGAAAATGTGCTTTTTATATTACAAAACCTTTGCGGCTTTGCCCCTTCGCGGCTCTGCGTTAAAGATTTTGACCTTTTTGCAGCGCAGTCGTTGGGCCGCGTCAAACTGCCGGGGGACGCTGCCCGCTGCGATACTGGCTGGGCGTGACCCCGACTTCTTCCTGGAACGCCCGGCTGAAATAGGAAATGGAGACACCGACCGCCCGGGCTATTTGTCCTATGCTCAACTGGTTGGCGTCGAGCAGGTCTTTGGCGCGCCGGATGCGGTAACGGGTGAGATACTCGAAAGGCGTTGCGCCCATTTCCTTGCGAAAACAGGAGCTTAAATAATCTTTGCTCACGCTCACATGACGGGCCAGGTCGTCGCCAATAATGTTCTCGGCGTAGTGCGCGTGGATGTAGGCCACAACCTTGCGCATGAGCAGCTGCGCGGCGCTGGACATTTTTTCGCGGCGCAGCAAAGCATCCTGAATGCGCGCCGTGATTTCGTCCCAATCGAACATCTCTTTGTTGAGCACCGCGCTCACGTTGCGCGGCAGGCGTTCCATTTGCGCCTCGTCAAGCCACATCCCGGTGAGCAAGACCACCGGGATGTGGCGGGTGGCCTCGGTCTGCTGCATGGCTTCAAGGACGGCGAAGCCGTCGATATCGGGCATGTTCAAATCCAGCAGCAGCAGGTCGGGCAGGGCCTCGCCCAGGGTCTTTAAGGCGGCGCGCCCGCCCTGCGCTTTCAGCACGCGGTAGCCGGCGGCGTGGGCCCGCAGGACGGCCGCGCTGACTTCCAGCGCGGCGAGGTCGTCGTCGACCACCAGCAGGGTCTTGCCGACCGCTTTCACCGCCTCGTCGGTCAGCGTCAGGCTGCGCAGCGATTCGAGCGCCGCCAGGTTGGCAAGCGCCAGGGCGGCGATGCGGCAAAGGGTCTGGATATCGTTCAGTTCGTTTTCCGAATAGTAATCCCCGGTCACCCGCCCGCCCAGCAGCAGGATGCCGTGCAGCCGGTCGTGATGCACCAGCGGGAAGAGCGCGCGCGCCCAACTGCAGCCGCCCCAGGCAGCCCGGGTTTGCTCGCTCTGCGCGGCCCAGATGGCCTTGGCCAGCGCCGGGCGGGCGCTTTCGCGCAGGAACAGGCAGGTTTCGTCTTCATGCGCGAAGATTTTGGCGGACGAGCCGCCCGGCCAGGGCAGTTCCAGGCGTCCGTCCGGCTGCGCGAGCAGCAGGGCGCTGCGGCGCGCACACATTTCACGGGCCACTTCGACGCGCAGCTCGTCGAACTCAGGCCGCCCGGCGAAGTGCGCCAGGCGCGCGCTCAGGCGCGTGACGGCGCGCTCGAAATCATAGTGATGGCCGTACAACAGGCGGTCGCTGCGCGCCTGGATGAGGCCGCGCAGGCTATAGACCACCAGCCCGCCGACAAAAACGCCGCCGGATAGCGTGGTCATTTGCAGCGACCAATGCCCCCAGGCGGCCAGGAGGCCGAATATGACACTCGCAAGGCCCAACGCCAGCGCGAACAGGGCGACGAAATTCAGCGCGCGGTTGAGGCGCGGGTCGATTTGCCGCAGCCTGTCCTGGAGGCTGACGTAGGCGTAGGACAGCGGGATGAAGACCAGCGCCGGCACGGTGACGCTGCCCGGCAGGATGGCCGAGCGCGGGCCGAAGGCAAGTTGCGGCAGCGCGGTGAACACTAAAACCGGCAGGACGCCGAGCAGCGCGCCGGCCAGGAGGATATTGGCCTGCCGCCGGGTCTCGGCCTCGCGCGTCGTCGAGCGGTTCCAGGCCAGCAGCCCCAGGTCGACCAGCCAGGTGGTATAAAAGACGGTGCGGATCAGCGCGGTGGAGGCAAAGGCTTGCGGCAGCAGGTCGCCGCCCGCAAACAGCGCGCGCTCGAGCAGGTAGAAGGCCAGCAGCAGCAGCGCCAGCGCCAACTGGACGCGCAGCAGGAGGATGCGCGCGCGATGCGAGAAGAGCGGGGCGGGGAAGTACAGGTGCGCGGCCAGCGAGACGTAACTGCCGAGCGCAAAGGTGACCATGATGACGTCATACACAAACCAGCCGCCGTTGGCGTAGCCCGGCCCGTCGGCCGCCAGGGCCAGGGCGGCCAGCAGCCAGAGCGCGCCCACCAGCCGCGCGCTCCTGTCCCGGCGCGCGGAGCGCAGGCACAGCACCAGGCCGAGCGCGTAGACCAGCAGCGCCAGCAGCGCCACCAGTTCCAGCGCCCACGTCCCCCACAGGTACTCCGGGTGTTGCCAATAATCGCCGGCGGTCACGTCGAATTCGAGCGTCCGCCCGCCGCGCGCCACGCTGTAATGCACGCTTTGCCCGGCGCGTTTGGGCGTGTAAAGCGGGCGGTTGGTGTCGAGCGCCGGGTTCCCATCGATGGACAGCAGTTGGTCGCCCGCCTGCAGCCCGGCTGCCTGGGCCGGGCTGCCCGGGGCGACGCTTGCGACCTGCAAGGCCGAGAAAGAATTATCGCTGTAATCCACTTCCACCCCGGTCAGCGGCGTATACACATGCCAGGCAACGACGTAATAAAGCCCCAGGCACAAGACAAAGGCCATCAGCCCGGCCTGGAAAGCGCTGTGGGTGAGGAGCCGGACGGCTGTGGGGTAACGGATGTTTGCGGGGTTCTTCATATTCCACCTTCCCAACCCGGACAAGCCGGAAAAGGAAACTCTTAACCACGAAGGTCACGAAGGGGCACGAAGGAAAACCTTAAAAGCTCTTCCTTTGTGTTACTTTGTGCCCTTTGTGGTGAAAATCAGTGCTTTTTTTGCACAAACCACATTCGTAAGATACTAAGGTTCAGCCGCAGCCTGCACACAGGCAAAGGATGCATTTTAAACCTGTGTGGGCTGCGGACAAGATTTTCTCATTGCTTTGCAACTTGCGGGCCAATCGAGGGCCTGCCTGGGATGATTTTCCAGACAGGACGCATTAGATTAAGTCCAGCTTATCTGTACTTTGGAAGCGGTCAAAAGCAGCCACGCCGCCATGACGAGCGGGGCGGCGTGGCTGCCGCTTTTGGTTTCTGCGACGGCCTTTTTGCAAGCCGCGCTCCGCGTTTTGGCAAGTTCGGCCAGTTCTTGTGTTTCAGGCGTTGCGGGTGTGGTCATTTTTTATCTCCGGGGGGGTACAGG
>JBARBA010000402.1:0-2088 GCA_049792555.1 Anaerolineales bacterium | reverse complement strand
GTACGCATCCATCCGTCGCATCAACCGGCTGGGGAGTGTTCATCTAGGTCACTTGGGGGAGGTGTAAGGCGCGCGTAAAATTAATCAGGGTCTCCGTAAGAATTTCGCGGAGACCCTGATAGTCACCGGTCTACCTGTTACGGCACGTAGTAAGTAACGATCAACTGCGGACGGCACGCCGCCATGCTTGCGTTGCCGCTGTAGAACCTCATATAATCCGCGCTGAGGTTGTTATTGTCATCCAACGCAAAGCGCAGGCGGAATTGAGTCGCGCCGGTGCGATTGACGGATACGTTACCGGCGTCGCTCAAGACAGCACTGTACCAATTGCCGACAGGCGTAGCGTCGAATACGGCAGGCGCACTCCTGCTCGCGGCTGCCTGGAAGTCGCCAACCTGCAAGGCGGCTCTTGCGCCGAAATACGGCTGGTTGATGTCGGCCAGCAAACTGTTGTGCGTCGTGAACGGATTCGTTCCGACCAACCCCTGTTTCATGATCTTGAGCGTGACCTGGATGATGATCGCCATATCCGGCAGGCTGGAGGTATCGAAATGTAAAATGGCGCGAAATTGTTTGTTGTTTGCGTTATCGCCAACGTTGAAAGTTGTGGCGCTGCTGTTCATTGTGCCACCCACATTGCTGTTCTCACCCGATTCGAGCACCCAGCCATCCCTGAGGGGGTCCGAAGTGAAGACCTTCGTCGTGCTGGGGCCGCCGGCCGGGATGACCACCGTGTTTTTTGCCAATGTAACCGCAGTCTGCGACAAGGCCCTGCCGTTCAGTGACGCGCCGGTGCGCAGGTGGATTGCTTTTGCGGCCAGCAAGGTTCCCTCAACGTGCGCCGTCGTGCCGATCTCGACGCCCACACCGCCGCCCACCTGCCAGAATATGTTTCCGGCTTGTGCGCCGCCGCTTAACAGCATCTTCGCGCCCGAACCCATCGTCAGGTTTCCGGCGACCTGGAATATCCAGACGGCGTTTGCGGGGCCGGCCAGGGTGACATCGGTTGTGATCAAGACGCCCGTGCCCCATTTGTAGAGGCCGGGAACCAGGGTTTTACCGCTCAGGTTTCCCGCGTACAGTTCGGTGAAATCGGGGATGGACCGTCCGGCGGCGTCTGTATAGGCCGTCTGCATGTTGCTGATGGCTGTGGTCATGTTGGCAGGGCTGGGGACTGCGTAGTTGGCCGCGTATATTTTCCCGGTCACTTGCGCTGATCTCGAAAATACATTCGTGCTATCTGCCACCACCGAAAACCCGGTGATGTAGGTTGCGGCGGCCGGACTTACGCCAATATCCCCGGTGATGGCCGAAGTCGGAACGTTCGTGATGCCGGTCTTTGTCAAAATCGCAAAATGCGTGGCTGCGCCCAGGTCCACCGGCGCGCGGGCTACCGCCGCGTGCGCCACTTGCCCTGAACCTAATGCGAGCGCCATTGCCAATACGGCCATTAACACCAAGCGGGCCGCGTTGCTGAACGAACGATAGATAGGTTTGATCATGTTGCATTCTCCTTCATAGATAATTCAAGGTAAAAGCCCCGGTAGGTTTTTGGAAAACCTATCGGGGCTTTATATGAAACCCGAGGCTTCATATTCATCCTACAGCAAAAACTCCCCGGCCACATCCTGCGGTCGGGGAGTTTCTGTCTACGCCACTTGGGGGAGATCATTTATTCAGGCTCTTGCGAGATTCAATTTCAACAAGTGTTCCAAAATCTGTTCATCGCTCAGGCTGTGCGGCCAGCCGTAGGCATCCAGCACGGCATGGTCGAGCGCGGTGTGGATTTCATCGAGCATTTCGACTTCATCCAGCGAGAGAATAGCCGTGACTTGCAGCGTATCGGTAGCGTGGAAAAGTTCCTTGAGCGCCCTCCGCCAGGCTTCGGCAGAGCGCGCCTTGCCCTTGATCTGCTGGCGGTAGACTTCAAGGCAATTATACAGGTTGGTCAGCGTGCGCTTTTGCAGGGCTTTTGAGCCTTCGAGCATGGTATTGTTGGGATGCAGCCACTCGTTGCGAAAATCATCCAACGCTTTGGCGGCCCGGGCAACGGCCTGCACCTGGGGAGTGGCGTGGTCTTCTTTGCCG
>JBARBA010000401.1:0-4943 GCA_049792555.1 Anaerolineales bacterium | reverse complement strand
ACCGTCGGGCGACCAGTCGGGAGCAGCGTCTTCGAACTTATCATGGGTCAATGGCGTGATGTTGGAGCCATCGCTGTTCATTACATAAATATCCCAGTTGCCGCCGTCGCGATTGGAAGCAAAAGCAATTCGCTGACCGTCGGGCGACCACGATGGCTGGATATTCTCACTGCCGTCGTTCTGGGGGACCGTCAACAGGGTCGAGCCGGAACCGAGAGAATCCATTACCAACAGTTCCCATTGATTACGAACAAAGCCCTGGCAGACAATATGTTTCCCGTCGGGCGACCATTCCGGGTAATCGTACCTGGCTACATCCCCTTTTGTCAGATTTTTTACGATGCCGCTCTTGATATCGAGCACATAAATGCCCGAACTCTGGTCAGGGTTGCCGCCCACGTAGGCAATCTGCGCGCCGTCCGGAGACCAGGCCGGATGGGAATTATCGCCTGGTTCATGCGTCAGCAGTTGGGGATGCTTATCAGGCCCGATGATATAAATTTCGTTGTACGTATTGTTGCCATTGTAGCTGTTGTCGTTTACCACGTACGCCAGATATTGACCGTCAGGCGACCAGGCAGGTTGAGGCGCTGTGTTGCTTTTGAGCACTTGATCCAGGTTGGAACCGTCGACATTCATCGTATCGATCAAATAATAATTCGGGTCCAGCGGATCGGGCTGCGACTGGAAGACAATTTCGCCCGAACCAATCGGCGGCGTGGGGCTTAAGGTTGGGGTTGGCGTCAAAGTCGGAGTTACTCCAAGAACCTGTGGGTGATGTATGGCTGTCAGCGGCGGCGTAATTGTCGATGTCATCGCGGGCGAGGAGGTTGGTATGGCCGGCGGCTCAGTGATGGGTGGCACGGGTGTCGACGCAACAAGAAGCCCGGCCACAACCACCAGCGCTGCGATGACCATCACACCGACGACGCCTATTCCGCCGATCAGCAACGGCCAGTTGGGGCCGCCGCCCGTTGGTTTGGGCGGATTGGCTTTGGGGGTATCGCGCGGCGGCGCGGGCGGCCCGATCAACAGGTCGATGTTGTGCTGGGTGTAGGCCATCCCAACCGTATCGCCCAGCGTTCGGCGCAGTTCCAGCGCCTGACGCAACAAGCCCAGCGCCTGTTGGCGCGCGCCCACCCCGATGGCGCGGGTTCCGCCCTGGTGCAGCGCCCAGGCCTCGACGGCCTGCAAGCCGCTCTGACGGGCTGCATCCAGAATATACCCAATCGACGCATTCCAGGCGTCCCACAGGCCGTGCAAGGTCAAATAAGGGTCGAGCGCGCGGCCCAGCGCGATCACGTCCGCCGGGCGGCCGGCCCGCATCGCCCAGGTCAGCGCCCCAAAGAAGTTGCCGAGTTCGTCGCGGATGTAGTCCCAGTTTTGCGGCTGGGTCGCCAGCGGGGCGAGCAGGAACGCGATCAGGCGCGGCAGCAGGGTGTTTTCGTCCAGCACGGACGCGCGCCGGGCCGGGGCGCGCAACCCCGGCGGCAGGCGCAGGCGCGGACTGTTGGCGAAGAGCAGCCCCAACGCCTTGAGCCGCTCGACGAAAGCATCCACCCCCACTCCGCCCAACGCGGCGGACAGCCATTCGGGCGTCATCGAAAGGCCGGGAGTCAAGGCCGCCGCCGAGAGCACTTTCTGCTCGTCGGGGCTGAGTTGGTTGAAGGCAAAGGTAAAGGTGCGGTCGAGCGCCGCCAGGACGGGGTCGCGCTCAAGGGCAGGCAGCCCCTCAATGGCCTGGAGCGCAGCCTCGGGGGAGGTATGTGTCTCGCGCAGCACATTGGCGGCGACGATCAACGCCAGGGACACGTCGCCTAGCAGCGCGCAAAGCTTGTCCAACGCAGCGCGGTTGGAGTCGTCCGGCGTTAATTCGGCCCTGGCAGCCAGCAGCGCGACCGATTCGGCCCTGGGCAGCGGGCCGAGCGGCAGGCGCTGGAAATCGGCGCCGAGCGGCACATCTGCCGCGAGCAGGATGGCCCCTTTGGGGAACAGGTCGGGCAGGATGCGCTGGAGCGCGGGGGAAAGGCCCACTTCGTCCATCAGGATCAGCGGGCGGGTGTTCGAGAGATAGGTGCGCGCCACAACGGCGTCCACCTTGAGCGGCGGGTTGGATTCAAACAGCGCGTCGAACAAGCTTTGGATAATATCGTCCGGGCCGAGGGCCTGCCCGTCCACGTACACGCTTTCGAGCAGGATCACGCCGTCCGGCATGGCCCTGGCTGCTGCAGAGTTGGCGGCCTGTTTGAGCAGCGCCGATTTCCCCATGCCGTCGGTTGCGTAGAGCAGCGCGATTTCGTTCGCCGAAATCCAGGTTTCGAGCTTCGCCAGTTCTGCGCTGCGGTTGACAAACCCACGCGGCGCGCGCGGCGGCTGGGGCGCAAATCCGCGCCTGCTCACCTGCGGCCCGGCCTGCCGGTTGACAATCGTGCCGTAATTGGTGTTGACGACAAAATTATGGTCGCCGACCACAATATTGCCGGCAACGTTCCCGCCAACCTGGATGGAGACCGGCCCTGGTGGCATGGGATATTACTTTTTCTTGTCGGCGAAGTTGACGGCGTTATTGTTGCCGATAATGATGTGGCCTTGCACGTTCCCGCCTACGTTGATCGCCACACCACGATCATTGGCTGTCGCGCCGCTTTTGAGCGCTTCCTGCTGCGCCTTCTCCAGCAGCCCTGCCACGGTTGTCATGAATTCAGGGTCTTCGGTCAGCGCCTTTTTCAGCTCGAGGCGGAAGGCGCCCCGGGCATCCCCGTCCGTCGGGTTTTCTGCCAGGTCTTTGACGGTATCCTTGCCCTTGAATTTTGCGGCCAGGGTCGACCAGAGCTTCCCGGCATTTTCGGGCAGGGTTTCGGCAAACTTATCGGCCACTTTTTCACCGACTTTCGCCAGGTACGGCGAAAGCACGGTCAATACAGCGGTAGCAATTGCAATAGGGTCCATAGTCTCTCCTTTGGTTGTCTATATTATAGGGCAGAAATGGCGCTTTTCCGCTAAAAAAACAAGCGCCATTTCTGACCGTGGAGGGTATACTTGCGCGATGCAACTTTCACCCCCAAAACTCCTGCTCGATGTAAAAGCCGAACTCGGCGAAGGCCCCAGTTGGGATGCAACCCGCGAATGCTTGTACTGGGTGGACGTCTACGCCGGACATCTGCATGTCTACAACCCCCACACGGGGGAGGACAACACGCACGTGTTGGAAAAAATGATCGGATGCGTTGCCCCGGCCCGCAGCGGGAAACTTATGCTGGCGCTGCGCGACGGGCTGGCAACCCTTGACCTTTCCACCGACCGAGTGACCTTTCTCGCTCAACCCAAACCGGCCCTGCCCGGAAACCGCTTTAACGACGGCAAGTGCGGCCCCGATGGGCGCTTCGTGGCCGGAAGCATGGACCAGGCCGAAAAGGAAAATACCGGTTCGCTGTATTCCCTCAGCCCAAACGGGACCATGAAAACCCTGATCGCCGGTGTGGGCATTTCCAACGGCATCACCTGGAGTCCCGACCACAAAACGTTTTATTTTATCGATACGCCCACCCGCAAGGTGATGGCTTATGACTATGATCTGGACAGCGGCGAAATTGCCAACCCGCGCGTGGCCGTCAGCGTCCCGGCGGAATTCGGTTGGCCCGACGGCATGACCTCGGACACCAAAGGCCGCCTGTGGGTGGCCTTGTGGGGCGGCGCGGCGCTTTCGGTCTGGGAGCCGGGCACAGGCCAACTCGTGGAGCGCATCCGCATCCCGGCGAAGAACGTCTCTTCGTGCGTATTCGGCGGGTCGGGACGGAACCAACTCTACGTCACGTCTGCCCGCAAAGGGTTGGATCAGGCCGATTTAACGGCGTATCCGGCTACGGGGGGCTTGTTCCGCCTGGAAACGGACGTCGAGGGCATGCCCACTTTCGAGTTCGGCGATTAACTTTGAGCGGGAGGAAAGCTTGAATGACCAAAAGAATTGAATATCTTGACGTTGCCAAAGGGATCGGCATCCTGTTTGTGGTGCTGGGGCACAACCACATCAAACTGGAATATCCGATCATTTACCAGGTTGTGTATTCGTTCCATATGCCGTTTTTCTTCCTGCTGTCTGGCATGTTCTTTAAAACAGGTTACAGCCTGGTTGAACTGGCCCGCAAGCGTTTTAACAGCCTGTTGAAACCGTTTATCGCTTATATGGTAGTTGTCTACGTCGGGTCCATTCTCTTTACCAAGATAGACCTGCTGGCGATATTTTGGCGCATGCTCAAATCGCTGTATGCCGGGCCGAACATGTTGGAGTGGATTCCCTTGTGGTTCCTGCCTCACCTGTTCCTGGTCAATCTGTTGGCTTTTGTCCTGATCAAATTCGTATATGGCCGCCTGCCGCATTTGTGGATGCGCGCTTTATTCCTGGCAGTGATGCTTGGCCTGGGGGCGGCGACCATTCATCTCTTCTGGCCGGTCGACTTTTCGGTCTCGAATCACTCTTTTGAGTTTTACGGGCTGCCGTGGAGCGCCGACCTGCTGCTGATTACGACGGCTTTCTTCATGCTCGGTTATGAGATACGACGCACCTTTTTGGATGGGGCAACCGGTTTTCGTTATTTTGGCTGGGTTTTGATCGCAGCGGTTGCGCTGTTTATCGGGTTGAATATTGCGTTTCCATCTACGATTGATTTTTATATCCGCCGCTATGGCTCGTCTGCCGGGTTGAGCCTTGCGTTCCAGCCTCCGTTTGGTCTTTCCATCCATGACTTTATCCCGGTTGTGGTCGTCACGCTGGAGGCGGTTTCGGGCAGTGTGTTGATTTTATTCCTGGCAAAATGGCTGGAAAAAGGCCCCGCGCGCCTGTTTGGCGCATTGAAATACCTGGGGACGGCTTCCATTGTCATTTTGATTTTTCACTTCCCCCCACAGGAATTCCTGTACCAGAAATTGGCTGCATTGAATATGAA
>JBARBA010000400.1:0-6907 GCA_049792555.1 Anaerolineales bacterium | reverse complement strand
AAAATAAAGCGTAGGGCGGGACGAAGTCCCGCCCTACGCTTTTACTTCTACGGCATCACTGCAAACACCCGTATCCCGTCATCGCTGGCGACCGCCAGGTAACGGCCATCGGGCGAGATCGAGATGGCGTGGATGGGGGTGTAAACGGCCTGGAAGCTGGCAACCTGCAACCCATCCGCCGAGACAATCGCCACGCTGCCATCGCGCAGGCCGAAGGCGAAGATGCCGGCCATAGAGATGGACATCACTTCCGGCTCGGCAGGCAGCGACAGGATGCCTACGTTCGTGATGTTCGAGTTGATGGCGCTGATCGCTTTCAGGTCAAATTTTTGCTGGGCCACATCTTGCTGGACAAAATAAACCCGGTTGTCGCCGCCAATCGCCAGCGGCTTCAAGATGAAATCAATCTTTTTCTGGTAGGTTACTTCCAGGTTTTTCTTATTCAACATGGTGATGGTGCCCCCGGCGGATTTTCCCTGGGTGCTAAATACCATCCGGTCGGCGTTTTCGGCAGAAGCCAGCAGGGCGCCGGGGAACGACCCCAGGGGCGGCTTGCGGTCTTTGAAGTAAATGTCGGTTGTTATATCCTTGACATTGACAACAAAATACTCGGCAGTCCAGTTCATGCCCAAGATCGGATACGGCTGTGGTAATTTAAAGAGGGCAGTCCCATTCCAACTCTGGATAAGGGTTGTCTGTGCCTGCTGGATTTCGCGGTAGGCATCGGTTTGCGAACTGAGCACCGTAAATTTCGGGTCGTCGAAACAGGCCGTCTCACCGCTGGACAGTTTCAACCAGCAGGCGCTGTGCAGGCTGTTGATCAGGAGCTGGTCCTGGTCGACAAAACGGAACACGCTATACGAACCGAGCGCCACCGGCCCCGGGACCGCCGCCAGCGGAACGTTGATTCCCCATAACGCCGACAAGGCATCGGGGGGCGCGTCGCTTTCGTTGGTGCTCATTTGCAGCGTCGCGCCCGTCGCCAGGTCCCATTGGGCAACGTCGATGGTCGCTCTCACATGGTCAAGATCCCAACGAATATCGTAACCGGCCAGTGTTTTTTCGTCGAGGAAAGCAATTTGCCAGGCGCGGTTGAGGTTCTTTGGCGTTGGGATGATAATTTCACGGCTGGGCTTGAGCGTATCGAGCGCATAAGCGCGGACTTTGTCCGACATGGTAACCGCAAGAAGCTTTCCGTCGGGCGAAAAAGCGTAGGCGCTATTGTCTGCCGGTAATTGCAAGCTGGCGGGGTTTTTCCAAACGGGGATCTTCCAGAACAGCATCTCGCGCGCGCGCCGGACGACAAAATAAGCGCCGTTGGGCGAGAAGATGGCCGCATCTGCCCCACCTTTATGGGTTAATAGCGTCTGACTGCTGTTCATGTCGATCAAAAGTGTGTCGCCGTCTCCGGCCCCGTAGGCCAGCATCAGGCCGTCGGGAGAAATGGCGACGCGAGCTTCATTGACGATGCCCTGCACAGGCGCATCGATGGGCTTTTCGAGCAGCAGGTTTGCGTTATTTTCATATACGTTGTAAACCTGCGCGAGCCATTTACCGTCTTTGTGAGTTGCCAGGGCAAAACGGGAGCCGTCGGCGTTGATCGACAGGCAGGTTTCACAGGGCAGGCTTGGCAAAATAAGGGACGGCCAGTAGGAAAGTTGCTGCCCTTGCCGGTCGTATACGAACAGCCCGTTGTTTGCGGCGACGAAAATCTTCTTGCCATCGCGGCTGACAGCGCTCTGCCAGACGCTCTGTTTGACGATTTGGAAAACAGGCGCCAATTGGGAGACGTTCTGGATGGTAATCGCTTGAAAATTGCCGGAGGGCAGCGGCGTTTTGGGGCCGATGGGGTACGGCGAGGTGGGCGTGGGTTTGGACGTAATGGACGGGGTAGGCATCAGCGTATTTTTGGGGGTACGGGATGGACTGGGGGTGTAGGTAATCTTCGGTGTGCGGGATGGGGTGGGAGTCCGGGTGGGCATGGCCGTCCACAGCGACGTAGATGTGATCGTCGCAGTAGGCACGATGTTAAGCGCCACCGATTTACAGGCTGAAAGCAGCGTCAAAAGCGCGATGACCAAAAAGGCGTGACGAATTTTCATAGGTTCTCCATATCGCTGATATTGACTTGGCGATTCTCAAGATGAAAACCTTTATCCGCAGATTTCACAGATTTTTAAAATCTTAAAATCTGCGACATCGTACCCGTAGGGTAAATCTGCGGATCGTTCTTGAGAATTGCCAGGTTTACTTGCCCAAAATGGCATCCTCGGCAGCCTGCAAGACAACGTCGTTGGGCGATAACACCGTCGTCTCATTGACCGGGACGTGGATGGTGGGCTGCACACCTGTGCCCTCCAGGAAGAGCGAGCCGTCTGGCAGGACTTCGCGCCCGGTGGGGAACTGCATGGAAATGTTTTCGGGCATTTTGATCTGCCCGCGTGAGACTTCGGCTTCGATGCCGCCGGTGGGATACTGCCCAACCACCATCATGCCCGGCACCTGGCTGAAACCGTAGGCTTCGAGTTCGCAGGCGCTGGCGCAGTTCAGGCCCACCAGCACGGCCATTTTATCGAAGTGGTACTGGTTCTGGTTGGGAGTGACCTTCTCAGGTTCGCCCTCAGGCTCGAATTTTCCGGCGGCGCTGCTGTAATACTGCATCTGCCCCATGATGATTTCCTGGTCGGTCAGGAAGCCTGCCAGCCCGAGGGGAGCGCCGCCGCTGTTGTTGCGCAGGTCGATGATGATCCCGGCCACTTTTTGCTCCTGGAACTTCTTCAAGCCGCGCTCGAAGAGACGAACGAGCAGGTTCAAGTCGTCGCTGTTGGTGTTGATCTTGAGATAGCCGATGGTTTTGTCGCCCACCTTCAACGTTTGCAGTTCCACCGGCACCAGGCCCTGACTCTGGTTGTAGCCCAACTCGGTCAGCAGGTTATCCACCTCCCGGAAGGCCGTCAACGTGACAGATTGCTCCTGCCCGCCGGGGTTGGTAAACGACACGCTGACCTGTGCGCCCGGTTTGGTGCGCGTCAGCAGGATGGTTTTGCTGTAGAGTGTGCCAATCGGCGAAGATTGCAGATTGAAGAACAGCGGCTGCGCGTCGATCACGTCGCGGACGGCTTTCCCATCCAATTTCGTGATGACTGCGCCGGCTTTCATCCCGGCCTTTTCGGCAGGCCCGCCCGGCAGCACATACTTGACCAGCACCCGGCCATCGTCAAGCACGCGCGCGTTAAAGCCCAGGCTGCCGACATAATTGGTCTGGAAATCTTGCGTGAAAAGATCGCCGGCATTCATGCCGGTATGCCCGTCTTTGAAGGCATAGATAAAATCGCGCAGGGCCGCATAATAGGCGTTGGCATCCTGGTTCTGCTCGGCCTGCAACACGCGCGGACGCAGGCTGGCGACCAGTTTGTCCCAATCGGGCTGTTTGCCTTGAATCCCGTTGAAGGCATACTCCGTGCGCAGGAAGGCCACCAGCTTGTCGAAGGCCGCGCTGTAAGAATCTTTCGAGTAGTCCTTGATCGCCGCGTCGGTCGGCTCGTAAAGCGTCATATTGGGCTTGGCGGGCCGGGTCAACTCGAACGGCTTTTTATCGAGATCGACGATCGAGTATCCCGCAGGCATGGGACCCACCGGGTCGTCGGCAGTGAACAGCTTGCCGTCCGCGCCAAAGGCGGTGGGGAACTGCTGCTTGTCGTCCGGCGACCAGACCACCAGCTTGCCGCCGGTCACTTCGTCTTGCTTTTCGGAATCGGTGCGGACGGAGGCCAGGTAGTTGGGCCAGCCCGTGGATTTGTCATCGCCTTCCGAGTACGGGCCGCCGCTCAGGTTGGGCCAGTAGCTCACGGCGAAGACCTGCACGCCGGTATCCGGCTTGCCGTTATTATCCACGTCCACAAACTGCCCCAGCGGGACTTCAGGCAATTGCACCGAAAACGCGCCCGTTTTCTTGGCCGGGTCGATTTGGAGGAAACCCAGCGTCTGCGAAGAGACCGGGATGATCCAGTCTTTATCGCGTTTGACGAAGCCGTACATATCCACCAGCGCCACGGCGTCTTCCACGTAATACTCGGTGATGATCTCGTTGGTATAGGTAAACGTGCCGGTAATCTCATACGGTTGATTGGCCGAAATATTGGGGGCCGGGATGGTAGGCTGCTCCGTCGGGTGCGTCACAGGCGGCTGGGTTACATCCTGCGGCGC
This sequence comes from Anaerolineales bacterium, assembly GCA_049792555.1. Classification (GTDB taxonomy): domain Bacteria; phylum Chloroflexota; class Anaerolineae; order Anaerolineales; family Villigracilaceae; genus UBA5195. The sequence goes on along the minus strand of JBARBA010000400.1, from coordinate 2,701 downwards.
GGCTGTCGCGCCGGAGGGTTGCAGCGACTGGCAGGCAAGGCTGGCCAACGCAAGCGTCAGGATGGCAGATGTGATTTTATAAAAGTGTTTATGGGGCATATCATTCTCCTTATGCCGCTTGTGCGGCGCTCTGTAATGTGTATTATACTTTCCCAACGGGAAATAATCGCTTTTTTTGGAATGAGCGTAAGTCGGAATTCATTATATAACGAGGCCCCTATGCCAACCTGGCAGGAAAAATTCAAGCAAGAAATCGACCACGCAAACGAAGTCCGCGCGCGCGGCAACGAGGGACAGGCGCGCGTCTGCGCCCGACGCGCGGCGGGGATTGTCATCCGCGAATATTTTGCGCGGCGCGGCATAAGGGCGGCTTCGCCCAGCGCCTATGATTTGCTCAAAGAATTATTGGAAATGGATGACCTGCCCGCCGAGGCGCGCCGCTCTGCCGAATACCTGACCCTGCGCGTTACCGAGGAATTCAAACTCCCCGTGGATGTTGACCTGGTTCAAGAAGCGTTGACTCTCTGTGAGCGCTTGCTGCCCGGGACGTGAATCAAAAAGCGAATGGGAATTCTCCCGTCCGCTTTTTGGATCCATTCAATAAGGTGACTATCACTTGCTGTATGGCAAGTGACAGTCACCTATGCTTGATTATTGCTTGATTATATTTTATTGGACTTGCTCAACACGTAAAACACGGCCCGCGCAGCGGCAGCCAGCAGCAGCGCGCCGGAGAGCAAGCCGCCCATCAGCAACCAAAAACGGGGCATATCGTCGATGCGACCGGCCACCACCACCGAAGGCGCAAGGGGCCGCAGGCGGCTGCGCACGCTCTGGACGAACTTGCGCGAGGGATGCACAGGCCGAAAGGCCCTTTCCAGGCGGGCTTCCACGTCAGTTTCCAGCATTTTATGGGCATTCATAAGTTCACTCCACCGGGCAAAATGCAATTCCGACGGTTCCTGGGCCGAGGTTGGCCGCCACAGAAATCGACAAATCCGTCAGAATAATGTTTTGAATATTGAACATTTCGCGCGCGCGTTCCAGCAATAGCGCGCCGGCCTGCGGGTCTCGCGCATGGATCACAGCCATATTCACCGCCTGGTCGCCCACCTTTTCCTTGACGATTTCCAGCACACGCTCCATCGAGGCCCGCCGCGTGCGGACTCTTTCGGTAATATTGACCACGCCATCGGTTACGATGGCAATCGGCTTGACGTTCAAGACCGAAGTCAGCGCCGCCTGCAAGGCGCCCACGCGCCCGCTCAAACGGGCATATTCGAGCGTATCCAGCGTCAGGACGATCCCGGTTTTGGAACGCAGGTATTCAAGCCGTTTGACGATCTCTTCGGTGCTTTTCCCGGCGCGCTCCAGCAGGCGCGCTTCGCGGCATAACAGGGCGATCCCCGCCGAACCGGATAGCGAATCGAACACGGTGATTTTGATCTGGTCGGCCAGTTCCTCGGCGGCGATGCGGGCTGAGTTAAATGTGCCCGAAAGCTTGCCGGTGACGTTGATCGAAAGGATGCTATCGCCCGGGTTGACCAGTTTCTTGTAAAACTCGGCGAACTGGTGCGGCGTCGGCTGGGCTGTTTTGGGGATTTTGTGAGTCTCGTCCACCAGACGGTAAAAACCCTCATTGTCCAGGTCGACGCCTTGTATGTAGGTTTTGTCGCCGAACAGGATGTTGGCAGGCACGACTTGAATATCGAATTCTTTCTGCCATTCAAGCGGAATGTCGGCTGAACCGTCGGTCACAATGCGAAGCATGGGGTGGTACTCCCTTAACAAACACCGGGACAATAAAAAACGGGGGAATTGCTCACCCGTCAGGAAATAGAACACGGATTTTACGGATTAAGCGGATTTTCGCGGGTAAAACTTTTAAAAAATCCGCGCGAACCCGTAGCATCAGCGTAATCCGCGTTCTATTCCCTGGCACCGCCCGCCACACCGGTCCCGGTGTCCTTCGGGAGGGCAGGTGTGAGCCATAACGGGCAAAAGTCTGAACAGTCACAAAATTGACTGCCCCGGCGCTAATCGCTGTAGTCGCCGTAATCGCCGATCTCGTCGCGCAGCGCCAGCAGCGTGCGGTGGTAGAGGCTTTTGACCGCGCCCTCGCTGCGTCCCATGATCGCGCCGATTTCGGCGTTGGAATAATGTTCCACAAATTTAAGGATCAAGAGTGTCTGGCGTTCGTCCGGCAGGGAACGGATGAGCCTGAGCAGCGATTCCTGCTGCTCGTTATGCACCAGGCTGGCTTCGGGAGCGTCACCTTTGGCGACCAGCGGGGCATCCGAAATGGGGATTTCCTGCCGGCGGCTGCGGTCGCGGTGCCAATTGGCCACCAGGTTGTGGGCGATGCGGTACAACCAGGCCGAAAACGGCACGCCGCGATCGGTATAGTTGACAATGTGATTCATGGCCCGCTGGAAGACCCTGGCCGTCAAATCTTCGGCGTCGTTGACGTTACCGGTGCGGTAATAGACATAGTTAAAAATCCGGTCAACGTAACGTTCGTAGAGCATTCCAAACGCATCCCGGTCGCCTGCGGAAGCGCGCGCCAGGACTTCTTCGTCGCTAAGATCCATTTCTGCCTCGGAAATTGTTCTTCCGGCAGGTTTATCGTTTTTAACCCTGCCGGGGAAGGGAAGTTGCAGTGGGGTAGTATAACACGCCGCATCAGAGGCGCTGGTCTCCC
>JBARBA010000399.1:0-2930 GCA_049792555.1 Anaerolineales bacterium | reverse complement strand
GTTATAGAGACGTGCTCGTCCTTCAATCGCTGACCGCCGGCTGCGAGTTTTGGCGCGAGACCCTGGCCGACCTGCTGCTCGAAGAGACCGGCGCATCCGTCCTCTACGAACGCTCCGACGCCGACGTGCGCGAACTCGAAGGTCTGGCTCCCCGCGTTGGCCCCCTGCGCGGAACGCCCCCCGAACGTTTAACCATTACGGAATACGCATTACGCTTTACCGTCGACCTCGCCCACGGCCACAAAACCGGCTTTTACCTCGACCAGCGCCACAACCGTCAGCGCGTGGGGCAGTTGGCCGGGGGCCGCGACGTGCTCAATTGTTTTTGCTACACCGGCGGTTTTACGGTGCATGCCCTGGCGGGCGGAGCCAACGCCGTTCTGTCGATTGATTCGTCCGCCGATGCCCTGGCGCTGGGGCGCGAAAACGTAGCGTTGAACGGCCTTCCAGCCGAAAAAGCCGAATGGCTCGAAGGCGACGTCTTCCAACTGCTGCGCAAACTGCGCGACCAGGCGCGTTCCTTCGATATGATCATCCTCGACCCGCCCAAATTCGCCGCCACCGCCGCCCAGGCCGAACGCGCCGCGCGCGGCTACAAAGACATCAACCTGCTGGCCTTCAAGTTGCTGCGTCCCGGCGGCATCCTGGTCACATTCTCCTGCTCCGGCGGCGTGGACGCCGATTTGTTCCAAAAAATTGTGGCCGGGGCAGCGCTCGATGCAGGTGTGGACGCTTCGATCGTCGAGCATCTCTCCCAGGGCGGCGACCATCCCGTCAGCCTGCACTTCCCGGAGGGGGCGTACTTGAAAGGGCTGATCTGCTTGAAGAACGGGTAATAAAAAACGGCTGGCGAAATTCGCCAGCCGTTTTTGTTATCTACTGTTTGCCTATGGCTTATCCAATACATGCACCAACGTCGCGCGGACGACGGTGCGCCAACGATAGCTATTGGTCTTGGCATTGTATCCGCTGCAGGTAATCAAGGTCAGCCAGGCATGACTCTCGTGGTTGTCCAATATTCCCATATTGGATGGATTCACCCACTTCTTGACCGAGATCACAACGTAAACATATTGCCGCCCATTGGTGTGAATGATGATTTGCTGGCCCAGCGCCATCCTCTCCAAATGGATGAACGGCCCCGGCCGCCCATTGGCGCCATAAAGATGTGCCGTCAGTACCGCATTGCCTTTCTGAGCGATGGACGCCGTGCCAGAAAGATAGCCGATGTTTCCGGCCAGCCCAGAGACATTCCAACTACTGACGCCTCTCTTTGGCACGCTCACGATTGCCGCATTGAGCTTAAGCGTCGGGATTTCGAGCCTCATGCTCAAATTGCTGTAGGTTTCCGCTGTCGATGGGGACAAGATGGTGATCCGTCCGGGGGCAAAGCCGGTGGCGGGCAAAAGCGCCGGTTGAGGCTCGTCAATTCTGCGCAGGAAAGTGTCATCTACACCGTTGGTATCATCCTCCACGAGGTTGCTGGCCGCAGAGACAAATGCCGCATAAAGCCCATTCGCAGAGATGGCCGGCGCCCTCGACTCATCATTCGCTTGCGCTCCATTCGAGTCAACCGAGACTTGTGTGGTCACCCCTGTCTGTGTATCATACACAAATGTGTCTCTTTGGCCGTTGGTATCATTGGCAACCAGGTTAGTGGCGTCAGAGATAAACGCCACATAACGCCCATCGGCAGAGATGACAGGGGAATAGGAAGCGCCATTTTCCTGCGCCCCATCCATGCCCACCGAAATACGGGTGGTTGTGTTCGTTTGCAAGTCGCGCAGGAAAATATCCGTCGCTTCATTAGTATCGCCGTCTACCAGGTTGGTGGCGAAAGACCCAAAGACCACATAGCGACCATCACCCGAAATATCATCTGCCGATGAAGTTTCATTTCCCTGGGTACCGTCAGGAGCAACCGAAAGGCGCGTAGTTTGATTGGTTTGTGTATCTCTCAAAAAAACATCGTCTGTTTGATTGGTATCTCCGGGCACGAGAGCGCCGGCCATAGAGGAGAACACAACGTAGCGCCCGTCGTCGGATACGGCCGGCGCATAAACAGAATCATCTGCCTGGGTTCCATCTGATGCGACAGAGACAATGACAGTTGTTCCCTGTAACAGATCACGCAGGAAAATATCTTCGCTTTCGTTCGTATCACCGGCCACGAGGTTGCTGGCCTCAGACATAAATGTCACGTAGCGCCCGTCAGCGGAAATTTCAGGGTAATATGAAAACGCAAACCTGCTGCCCATTGCTTGATCCCCATCCGAAGCAACCGAGACGCGCGTGGTGGTATTCGTTTGCAGGTCGCGCAGGAATACATCCGGGGCGCCGTTGGTATCATCCGGTACCAGGTTGGTGGCATCAGACACAAACACCACATAAAGCCCATTTGCAGAAATGTCGGGGTCATACGATTGTGCATTTCCCTGGGAGCCATCTGAAGCAACCGAGACGCGCGTGGTCGTATTCGTTTGTGTATCGCGCAGGAAAATATCCTGCACCCCATTGGTATCGTCGTCCACCAATGCGTTGAAAGACGGAAACGCCACATAACGCCCATCGGCAGAGATGGAAGGGTCTGTCGACCGGTCACTCCCTTGCCCACCGCTCGAACTTACTGATACTCGTGTGGTACTTCCTGTTGTATCGGCCAACGCCTGCCGGGCCAGCGGCAGGGATAGCAGCACAACAACTGTAAAGATGGTCAAAAAACGTTTGTAGGACATTGTTTCTCCTTTCTGTGAGAGGGAAAAATAGGTTGTGTGAAGCCGGATGAACATCCCTTTGTCTTTTACGCCGCCCGAATGTTGCTGCGCGGACGTAAATGTGAGCCAGGGCAAATGAAAGAATATTTCTTTTTCGTGGAGTGGGGTTCCTGTAAAAACCCCCACAATGTCCGATTTAATTATAGGGCGTATCTG
>JBARBA010000398.1:0-9559 GCA_049792555.1 Anaerolineales bacterium | reverse complement strand
AAGGGACTCGAACCCCTGACCTTGTCATCCCCTCAATGGGGACCTCGGTGGAAATAAAAAAGCCTCGTCTTTGAAACGAGGCCTTGTGGGCGCGAAGGGACTCGAACCCCTGACCTTGTCATCCCCTCAATGGGGACCTCGGTGGAAATAAAAAAGCCTCGTCTTTGAAACGAGGCCTTGTGGGCGCGAAGGGACTCGAACCCCTGGCCTCCTCGGTGTAAGCGAGGCGCTCTAACCAACTGAGCTACGCGCCCGAACGTCCCCCATTATACAGTTGAAGGTTGCAAGTTGGAAGGTTGCGGGTTAAACTTTCAACCAACAATCCCGTCACTTTGAATCGAGGAAACCATGCGCATTGTCCGTTACCAAATCAAAAATGAGAACCCCCGCTACGGGTGGATTTACGAGGAAAAAGTCGGGGATATCGATGGCAATATCTATGGCGAATACCGCCGCCAGGAAGCCAAAATTCCGCTGGCGGAGGTCAAACTGCTTGCTCCGGCTCAACCCGGGAAAATCATTTGCATTGGGCGGAATTACGTGGAACACGCCAAAGAATTGGGTAATGACGTTCCCAAAGTGCCACTGATTTTCCTCAAGCCGCCATCCTCCATCATCAACCCCGGCGACACAATCGTCCTGCCGCCGCAATCCCAGCAGGTGGAACATGAAGGCGAACTGGTGGCCGTGATTGGCAAACGCGGGCGGAACATCACCATTGAACAAGCCCGCAGCCACATCCTGGGTTATACCATCGGCAACGACATCACCGCCCGCGACCTGCAAAAATCGGACGGCCAATGGACGCGCGCCAAAGGCTTCGACACCTTCTGCCCGTTCGGCCCGTGGATCGACACCGATTTCGACGTTTCAGATGCGTTGATTACCTGCAAAGTCAGCGGTCAGCCGCGCCAGATGGCCTCCACACGTGACATGGTCTTCAATGTCGGCACGCTGGTCGCTTTTGTCTCGTCCGTTATGACGCTCGAAACAGGCGATATTTTGTTCACCGGCACACCTTCCGGGGTGGGGATCCTGAGGGATGGCGATCAGGTCGTCGTCGAAATCGAAGGGTTGGGAAACTTGACCAACCCGGTGCGCAAAGAATGAAGTCTAGAGTAACTTCTTAATCATCGGTGGTTGAGTAGGCGGCGGTGCTGTCCCGCCGCCATATCGAAACCACATTTAACAACAATTTCCCAAAATACTGAGATGATACAAGTCCAGATTATTTTCAACGGAGAATGAAATGAAAACAAAAAAAATCCGATCCATTTTCATGCTGCTGCTGACAGTCCTGCTTGTCTCCTGTTCGAGTATCGGCAATCTGTTCGCAACCCCAACCTCAATCCCGACCCTGACCCCAACGGTGACTCCCACGCCTTCACCGACGCCCTTTCCTTTATACGGCCAAAGCCTGCTGGATGTCACCTACTGCCTCATGGACACCTTGCCGCAGAAGCTGGATATTTATCTCCCCGATAAGGGCGGCCCATGGCCGCTGGTGATTTACGTGCATGGCGGCAGTTGGATGAACGGAGACAAAGGCGAGGCGGCGGGGCTGGCAAAATGGCTCAACCCGCTCGGCTACGCGGTCGCATCGCTCAACTATCGCATGTATCCCAGTGTCAAATTCCCGTTATTCATCGAAGATACGAAATGCGGCGTCCGCTTCCTGCGCGCCCACGCCGTCGAGTACAACCTCGCCCCGGAGCATTTCGCCGCGTGGGGAGCCAGCGCCGGGGGACATCTCGTGGCGATTCTTGGCGTAACCGATCCAAGCGCGGGCTGGGACGTGGGCCAATACACCGAACAGTCCAGCCGGGTGCAGGCGGTTATCGATATGTCCGGCCCGGCAAACCTGTCCGTAGGCTTCCAGAAATCAGCCCTTCAAACCGTTATCCTGGGTGTATTTGGGTATAGCCGGTTTTTGCAAGAACTTGGCAGCCCGGTCACATACGCCACTGCAGACGACCCGCCTTTTTTGATTATCCACGGAGATCACGACCCCATCGTTCCGGTTGAACAAGGGCAGGCCATGTACGATGCGCTGATTAAGGCCGGCGTTTCGGCCAAACTGGTCATCGTCAAAAATGGGCTGCATGATTTAACCGCCGCCGGCGCCGACCCAACCGTCCCTACCCAGGCGGAAATCGCCCAGATGGAGTTGGATTTTCTGGCAGCCACACTGAAGGCCAAGTGAAACAGTAAACTAACCCACTTTCCCTCAAGCAAAAGCCTCCTGGCTGAATTTGGTTTTGCAACCAAATCTTCACCAGGAGGCTTCTACTTTTTAGCGACCCCAACCCGAGCGCCAAGTCTGGATCAAAAACCTGACGCATAGGGCGTTACTTGCCAGTCAAACGACACATGCTCGTCAGGTTGCTCCACTCCTCTTGCAGAATGTAGTGATGACCGTTGATGACCTGGTTATAGCCCAAGGGCAGGGGAGTAGATGGGCCAAAAATCCAGGCGCATTTATCGCCGTTCTCGTAGCCCAGATTATCATACCAGGCATAATGACCAGACACCAAATAAAAATCGGTGATGGCCTCGTTATGTTCGTGGCTGATAACACTGATCGTCGAGTCGGCAGCAAAACTGTGCGGGGCGGTTGCGCTAAATGATTGAACGCCGCAAGCGCTGGGTTTGGTATAGGTGTAAGGCTGGTTGGCGTAAATAATCCCGCTGAAGTAACCGTGATACGCGCAGTACGCCGTAAAGGCGCAATTGCTACTGTTGTAGCAACTGCCCACGCCATTGGGTGTGAACATAAAGAACATATGGGTTGGACCTTCAACCCAGCCTTTTGCCGCCATCACCCGCCTGATTTCAGCCTGGATTTGGGCATCGCCCAAGCATTTGGTAACACCGGCGTACAATGAACAGCCATTGGCAGGAAAAGCGTGGGTATCGAGGTAATAACCGCCAAAACTTGAGTTACTGGTAACGTGGACCGGGCCGGGGAGACTGTAATACTGGGTGCCGGCATAGTACACGTTCGTCGTAGCGCCGCTGGCGGCGGCAACGTCCTTGAAGAATTGATTGATGTAAGTTACATAGCCGGCGCTGACGCTGTACCCGGCAGGAACCCAATAAATGGCATACGTAATGTTTGTATGCATGATCGGGCCGCCATGATATGTCAAATTGCCGCCGCCCAGGAGAGGAGTAACCTGCTGCCCTATGATTGGCACAACGCCGCCGATTCCGCCACCTGTTGGGGCAGTCGGGTTATTTGGGGCCTCGCCAGATGCAAAGACCGTTCCTGCAACTGAGAAGGCGAACACAAGTACGATAACCATTACCGAAAAACGTTTTAGCATTTCATCTCTCCTTGTTAATAAGATATTATGGATAAAAGTTGTGCATAATTACTATAGCATTAACTTCGGCCTTTTGGGAGTTACATAAGTACTATTTTAGACAATAAATATCGTATTGTGACGCGCCTGACACACGACGCTAAAAGCGGCGCGCTCCCCGGAACGCGCCGCTTTATTACTGGTGATGATCAAATCCGGATTCCAGTTACCGGCCAAATTTGAATGACTTGAGCATTTCATCTGCAAACTCCCCCCATGGAATAAGCTGGTAGATATACCTGTTCCAGGCGCAAAAATAAAACTGGTTGGGAGCCATCAGGGTCGTCATGGCGACTTTCAGGCAGGATACACCGTCGAGCTTGATCTCTTCTGTAGAGCCTTTTGGAGAATTGGCGACAACCCAGGCACTCAAAGAAATTAGAGATCGCTGTAAATCAGCAAATGACAACCGGTTATGGAACAAGCATGAAAGATTTGATCATATCTTCACCTTCCAAGGAAGTCGGCCTCAACTGGTAAATCCCGATATTACTGATCACAAAGAAACTACACCCGGGGGCAATCATTGTCGATGAGCAAAGCTTAATACCCGAAACGTTCGCTGTTTGGAATGGCTGAGAATTCGAGCCGCTGGTCAGACCAACAGAAGTCAGCCAGCGATCAAGCGATGTTTCCCCTGCCGCATCATAGATACGTACTTCAAGATCAGCAGGTTCAAGTTCGGCGATATCACTGGATGCCGCTCCTGGATTGATGAAGATAAACGACACAATTGGCTTGGGATTTAGACCTGCAAGTTTCTCTGCTGGTTGGATGCCAAACTTGAATTCAGACGGATACGCCACCGAGAACTTGTACATCACATCTTTGTATAATGTTGTTTTTCCGGATAGAGGTTGCGTGGTACCCCCCGTTTCGCTTTGATGCCCATCTCCAACCCCGCCTGGTTCAGAGCTGCCGGCATCCTGGTTTGATGATGAATTACCTGCATTTGGTATAACCATAGCTGTTCCATCGCTACTCTGTACACTGACATTTTGATTTGTTATAGATGCCCCACAAGCTGTCAAAGTCAATAGCTCCACAAGCATAATCCAAAATATGAATGAAAAACTTTTTTTTAACATCAGCATTTCTCCTTTTTGACAGTGAAATATGCTCTCCCACAAAAAGGACGTTATCGCCAACTAAAAAAGTTCCTCCGACCATTCAAATTGAAGACCGGAGGAACCTTTTTATTCATAAAGCACTATCCAAGTTGGATAGCTAAACTACATTAGCAACCTCGAGCAGTGCAGACCGGGACGATGTTGCTGCTGGTAAATCGTATTCCGTACAAGTTTTGTGTACCAATAAATAAGCCTGAGTTGACGCTATTAACGGCGCCCGACACCGTGTTAGGGGCATAGCCAATCATCCACGGCCCACCGCTAATTCCCGGGCCCCAGTTGCAGCCTATACCGAGGGTGTCGGTCGTCTGGGTAAAGCTTTCGCCCGTGCAGGTGCGCAAGTATGCGCCAGCATTCGGGATGGCGCCAAGACTGGTGTTCTGCCACGGGTAGCCCAAGTCGAAGAAGTTCCTGATGTAGCCGTAATTCCATTGGCGACCGGCCCAACCGACAGCTGTGTTTAGAGTCTGTCCGCTGTCATTCGTGCCAACCGTACAAACAGCCACATCATACTTTGTCCAACCATTGATGGAAAAACCCCCACTCAGATTGACCCAGGCAGTCAAGACTGTGCAGGCCGTCGCGACAAACGTTCCGTAGGGCGTAGAGCCGGCTCGATAAGCGGGCGAAAAAGCCCAGTTCGAGTACCACACATTGTTAGTCGTATCGTAAACGCAGTGAGCGGCTGTGACAAAATTGTTTCCGCTGATGGCAGTAGCAGAACAGTAAGAGGTGCCACCGGTGGTGCTGAAACTCAGCCTGCCAACCCATACGTGCGGATAGATCGTCTGTGCGGGAGCCCAAGCATTAACGTAGTAGCTGGTATAAGTCTGGCTGGTGCCTGCCGGCACATCCGCAGGGGTAGCAGCGGCAGCCTGCCAGTCAGCCGGAAAGGCTTTCTGCGCGACCGCATTTGCATTTGCGGCAGCAGCGCCAGCCTTGGTGGAAGTGATCAAACCGCCAAGCGGATCTGGGATAACCGCAGATGAGTCAACCCTCGCTGGACTGAGATCGACCGGCATGCTCAAAGCTTTTGTGCTGGCGATTTGGCTGCGGGTCCAAAAAACTGCTGCAGCTTTCTGGTCAGCCGCAGACACGACCTTTGAAACAACAAGCTGGCTTTGTTGATCAGACAAAGCCAAGCCGGACGATGCCCCTATAATGGAAAAAGCCAGGGCAACCACAACGAATATTACCGAAAAGCGTTTTAACATTTTTTTCTCCTTTTGCTTTGGACAATACGGATAAAATTTGTACACTTGGGTAGTTTAGCATCGAATTCGACTTTTGGAGGATTACTTAAGTACCAAAAAGGGTGATAATTATCTAATTCTCTCTCATGTATGCGGGCTATACTGAACGAAAGAGCTTCTTGTGGCTGCATTTTGCCCGCGAGAACACGCTGTCAGCGTGTTGGGCATCGATATCCCCGTTATTGGATGGTGGTCGTAATGGTACTGGGCGCGCCTGCCGAACGCAGCGCTGCGGCGACTGTTTCGGCTCTTTCGGGTGCGACCAACGCGATCATGTTGCCCCCGCGGCCGCCTCCCGATAATTTGGCCCCCTCTGCCCCGGCGGCTTTCGCCGCTAAAACCAACTGATCAAGTTCCGCCGATGAAACGGTTAATGCTTGCAGGAGGACATGGTTCGCGTCCATTAACGGCCCCAGCGCGGAGGTGTTTCCCGTTTCGATGGCGGCCCGCGCCTGTTGGGCGATCTCCCCCACCTGGTCGAAGACTTTTTCCCAACGGGGCTTATCCGCTTCCCAAAGTTTGCGCACATCGCCGACGGATTCTTTCGTTGGGGCGCTTACGCCGGTGTAGCCGATTACCAGCGTAAAAGGCGCGCCGACGCGCAAGGTTTCAATCGGCTGCCCGCGCACAAAATAAACCGGCATGGCGTAGGCGACGACGGTGTTGTCGATGCCGGAGGGTGTGCCGTGATGCAGTTTTTCGATTTCATAGGCCAGGGCGTTGACCTGGTCGTCAGACAACGGGCGTTGGACGGCGGACGCCAGGGCGCGGATCAGCGCCACGCTGACCGCCGCGCCCGAACCCAGGCCCGATGCGACGGGAATGCTGGAGGTAACGCGAATCCTGATGGCAGGCGGAGTTGTAATGCCCAGGAACTGGAAAACGTTGATAATAACGGCAGCCAGTGGATGGGGAGTTTGATCCGAAAGCAGCGCATCCAGCGTGGAAAACAGCCCAATATCCGGCGCTTCGATAAAGATACGAGAACGCCAATCCTTTCCCCCAAAATCCGTTCTTATCCGTGAATCCGTTACAAAGTCCGTTGTCACATCCGCATGGACTTGCAGCACGGGCACAGCCAGCGCCGGGCGGCCATATACCACAGCGTGTTCGCCGAACAGGATGATCTTGCCAGGTGCCGAAGCGCTACTCATGGAATGAAATAAAATGCGGCCATAACCGTGATGCCCATAAGCAAAAGCGCGATCTGCATGGGGCGGTCTGTCAGCAAAACTTCATCTGGCGCGCCGGTCTGATCGGTCATGTTGACGAGGTATTGGTAGCGGAAGATGATGTACATGATGAAAGGGATGGTCAGCATCATGCTGTGGTTTTTGGGCATATTTTCGGCTGTAAAGGTATAAAAAGAATAGAAAACAATTGTAGATGTTGCCACAATGGTCAGGTACTGGTCAAGCAATGGGATGCTGTAGCCGTCGAGCACTTTGCGATGTGAACCGGCCCCTTGGGTAAGCAAGGTTAGTTCAGCGCGGCGCTTGCCAAAGCCCAGATAGAGTGAGCCAAGTGTGGTGACGAGATACAGCCAAGGCGAGAAGCGCACGACGACAATCAACGTGACGCCCGCCTCGACGCGCAGCACGAAACCGGCGGCGATGATGAACACGTCCAAAATCGGAATGTGTTTGAGCCAGCGCGAATAGGCCAGATTTATCAGCAGGTAGACGGCCAGCACCGTAGCAAAGCCTGGCGAGAGCAGCCAGGCCAGCGGCATGCAGATGACCACGATCACAATGGCCGCCGCCCAGGCTACGTTGACGGACAGCTTGCCCGAGGGCAGGGGCCGCAGCTTTTTCTTGGGGTGTTGGCGGTCGGCTTCGATGTCGGCGATGTCATTGATGATGTAAACGACGCTCGACACCAGGCAGAATAAGGCGAAGCCGCCCAGAGTGTGCAGGAAGGCTTCCAGGTGAAAGAGTTGTTTGTCGAATACCAGGGCAAAGAAGACGAATCCGTTTTTGGGCCACTGGCGCGGGCGCATGGTTTTGAGGAGGGCGATGAGCATGGGGGATATTTTACCTGTTTTATTTCGTGGTGTTGCGAATTTTACGGAGTTGCTGCTCCTGGAGCCTTCTCATTTAGATCTGTCGGTTTAATCCCAAAAGTTGCGACAGAATCTACTAACTTTGACAAGGCTTGTTGTTTATGTTCACCATCCAGAGCCTCACAAATACTATTTGCCACTACAAATCGTTGCATTTGGTATAAGGGTTGTTGAAAATAGATAAGTTGCGATGTCGCTTTTGCATACAGATAAAACATAATGCCTGAAATCACTTCAACCAATGTGCCACCTATCGCGCTTCCAACCGTGCCAACAATAGCAATATCTCTAGAAACTGAAAGGAGAAATAAACAGCCTATGGATATGATAAAGAAAAACACTCCTATGGTAGCCATCCTGGAAGCACGATTAAAACTTGTTTTGGCTTGATTCAGGGCTTCTTGGTAATATTGCATTAATAAGATGTTTTGCTGTGTTGCGATCCCTTTAACATCTCCTGGATTAAGAACCAAAAACCTTTTGAGCGCAGTTAGAACATTGATGCTAACATTTCCACTTCTTTCCACCTGTTCTGCCAATTCATCAAACTTTTTTTCCAGTTGAAAATAATCGGTCGCTGTAGGTGTAACCTGTTCCAGTCGCGATAATGCATCTTTTGCTTGCTTCTGAACCCAGGCAGATGATTCGTTTTCTAACAGGGCACGGAGTTGTGTTGTAAAAGATCGTCGTCCTGATGCACCCAAGATATAACAGATTTCTCCTCGAATCCTTGGGTCGTTGTCTTGAAGTGCAATTTCTGATAATTGCTCCAGAACATCCCCAGGCAAAACGTCAATCATTTGAGAAATAGTTTGCAAATGTTGTAACTTGTCATCAACAGAGTCAGAAGTTTGGAAGTTCTGAAGTTGTTCGGCTGCTGCTTGGAGTTGAGCTGAAGCTTTACTGAGTTTATTCGATCCTGAAGGGAGAATATACGGACTCGCGCTAATATTTTTCTTTGCCATTTGCTATCTCCATGTAGTTCTTTCTCGTTTTGAGCTTGACTCAATGTTTTATGGTTGTTTACTTTTTTGTAACTTGCGCTAAAGTCACTACAATTTGGTCAAGTTCACTGGGCTTATGAATAATATGCATAACCTTGGCCCGTCGAATCTCATCCATTATCTTTTCATCCGTCATGACTGTAAAAGCCACAATCGGTATTTCCGGCTTTAGTGCCATCATTCGACGGGCTACTTCAATACCTGTTTTACGCCCATAATCCAGTTTTTCTGCGTCCATGTCATCCGCCGGTTGCATCATAATATCCAACAAGACGGCATCGAATTTTTCCTCGGTAAACCTTTCCAAAGCCTCCTCGATGGATGTAGTCGCAAACACTTCCAAGCCTTTTCCCTTCAAGAGCATCGGTAAAAGGTCAACCAAATCCTGTTCGTCTTCCAAATAAAGAATCTTGACCATTGTTTCACCTCCAGGTAGGAATTACCATTTTGAATGTTGTTAAATAATCTCGCGTTCCTGCGATAGGTTCACTTTTGACTTCGATACTTCCGCCCGCCTGATCGACGAATGCCTTGACCATGTAAAGACCAATCCCGGTGCCCGCATTGGTCAGAGTCTGTGCCTCGGTCGTCCGATAATAGCGTTCGAATATTTTTTCTTTGTCTTCTCCGCGCACCGCAATACCTCGGTTGGAAAAATCCAGGGCGATTCCATTCGGCATGTGTTTGCCATTGACCCTGATTTCCGTGCCCCGGCGCGAATATTTGATGGCGTTATCGATCAGGT
>JBARBA010000397.1:0-6962 GCA_049792555.1 Anaerolineales bacterium | reverse complement strand
CCTTCATCCTTCAAAACATTTAGGAGAAATCATCATGATGATCGTTATGAAAGCTGGTTACACCCAGACCCAACTCGACCACGTCGTCGAAGACATCCGCGAACACGGACTGACCCCGCACCTGTCGGTCGGTGTGGACCACACCATCATCGGCGCAATTGGCGACACGCATGCCATCCAGACCGACGTCTTTGAAGTGTTGGAAGGCGTCGAAAGCGTGGTGCGCATCACCCATCCCTATAAACTGGCCTCGCGCCAGTTCAAGGCGAGCGATTCGGTCTTTCCGCTGGACGGGTTCTCCGTCGGCGGCAACGAAATCGTCATCATCGCCGGGCCGTGCTCGGTGGAGAGCCGCGCGCAACTGCTCGAAACGGCCCAGGCCGTGCGCGCGGCGGGAGGCAACGCGCTGCGCGGCGGCGTCTTCAAGCCGCGCACCTCACCCTACGTCTTCCAGGGCCTGGGCGAGGAGGGTCTCGAATACATGGCCGAGGCCCGCGCGCTGACCGGCATGCCGATCGTGGCCGAAATCATGTCGCAGACCCAGCTCGAAATGATGCTCAAATACGTGGACGTCTTCCAGGTGGGCGCGCGCAACATGCAAAACTACAGCCTGCTGCGTGCCCTGGGCGAGACGCGCACCCCCGTGCTGCTCAAACGCGGATTGAGCGCCACCATCGACGAACTGCTGATGGCCTCCGAGTACATCCTTTCGGGCGGTAACGAGCGCGTCATGCTGTGCGAGCGCGGCATCCGCACCTTCGAGACTGCCACGCGCAACACCACCGACATTAACGCCATCCCTGTGCTCAAAGCCATGACCCACCTGCCGGTCATCCTCGACCCCAGCCACAGCACCGGCTACTACGAATACGTGACCGCCGTCGCCAGGGCGGGCATCGTCGCCGGGGCCGACGGGTTGATCATCGAAGTCCATCCCAACCCCGAACACGCCCTGTCCGACGGACGCCAGTCGCTCAAGCCCGAAATCTTCACCAACCTGGTCAAACAGGTTGGGCAAATTGCCGAAGTCATGGGACGTAAACTCGCCCCTGTTCCAACCCCTGCCGGTAAATAAACGCGCCGCGCACCTTCGATGTGCGCGGCGCGATATTATCCTTCATTCAAACCCATAAGGAGAGCAACCATGATGATTATTATGCACCCCGGCTCCAGCAAGCAAGAAGTCCAGGACGTGATCACCGCCATTGCCGATCAAGGCCTTAGCTCGCACGTCATCGAAGGCATTGAACGCACCGTCATCGGCGCAGTCGGCGACAGCCACGATGTCAGCCCGGACGCATTCTCCGTGCTGCCCGGCGTCGAAAGCGTGATGCGCATTTCCCAGCCTTACAAGCTGGCCTCGCGCCAGTTCAGGCCCGAAAACTCCGTCATTCCCTTCAACGGGTTTTCCGTGGGCGGCAATGAAATTGCCATTATGGCCGGGCCGTGCTCGGTGGAGAGCCGCACGCAGTTGCTCGAAATAGCGCACGCCGTCCGCGAATCCGGGGCAAATGCCCTGCGCGGCGGCGTTTACAAACCGCGCACTTCCCCTTACGTCTTCCAGGGGCTGGGCGAGGAAGGCCTGGAATTCCTGGCGGAAGCCCGCGAACAGACCGGGATGCCGATTGTCGCTGAAGTCATGTCTGTTGCCCAACTGGACGTTATGACCAAATACGTGGATGTGCTGCAAGTGGGCGCGCGCAACATGCAAAATTACTCGCTGCTGCGCGCCATCGGCGAAACGCGCACCCCCGTGCTGCTCAAACGCGGACTGAGCGCCACCATCGACGAACTGCTGATGGCTTCCGAGTACATCCTTTCGGGCGGCAACCACAGCGTCATGCTGTGCGAACGCGGCATCCGCACCTTCGAGACTGCCACGCGCAACACCACCGACATCAATGCCATCCCCGTGCTAAAATCGCTCACGCACCTGCCGGTCATTCTCGACCCCAGCCACAGCACCGGCTACTACGAATACGTGACCGCCGTCGCCAGGGCGGGCATCGCCGCCGGGGCCGACGGCCTGATCATCGAAGTCCACAACGACCCGGCGCACGCCCTCTCCGACGGACGCCAGTCGCTCAAGCCCGAAGTCTTCGCCAAGCTGGTTAAGCAGGTCAAGGCCGTTGCCGAAGCGGTCGACCGTCGTCTTGCTCCGGTGGCTGCCGCTCCGGCGGGATAGGGTCGCGCCATGAATGACGAGGATGACTTTATTTTGCAAAACGCAAAAATTGCGATCATCGGATTGGGGCTGATGGGCGGCTCGTTTGCGCTGGCCCTGAAAGGGAAATGCGCCGAACTGCTGGCCGTTGTGCCGCGACAAACCACCCGTGAGCTGGCCCTGCGTCTCAATATCGTTTCCCAGGCTGACGAGGACCCCGCCAAAATCCTGCCGCAGGCCGACGTGATCGTCCTGTCTACGCCCATCCCGGCCATTTTCGACTGGCTGGCGCGCCTGCCGGACTACGTGCATCAGCCTTGCGTGGTGATCGACATGGGTTCGACCAAGCAGGCCATTGTCGAAGCCATGAGCAAGCTGCCCGAACAGTTCCATGCCATCGGCGGGCATCCGATCTGCGGCAAAGAAAACCTGACCCTCGAAAACGCCGAGGCGACCCTCTACCACAATGCGCCCTTTGTGCTGACGCCGCTCCCGCGCACTTCCGCGCGCGCCAGCGCGGCTGCCTTTCAAATCATCAACGTCCTCGGCGCAAACCCCATCTGGATCGACGCCGCCATGCACGACCGCATCCTGGCTGCCACCAGCCACCTGCCGTTCCTGCTGGCTTCGGCCCTCGTTCTGGCAACCCCGACGGAATCTGCGCCGTTGGTGGGGCCTGGCTTTCGTTCATCTTCGCGCCTGGCCTCCACGCCCTCGTCCATGATGATGGGCGTCATGCAAACCAACCGGCAAAACATTCTCGACGCAATTTCTCGTCTTAAGGTCAACCTGGACTTGCTGGAGCAGGCGCTGCAATCCGAAGACTCCGAGAAAATCAAGAGTGTCCTCGACGAAGCTTGCGCAAAACACAAAAAGTTTTTGTAGAGTATCTTTGTAGGCCCAAATGAAAATCATTCCCATTGACCATCCGCTTCACGCCAGCGTGCGCGTTCCCGGCTCCAAGTCGCTGACCAACCGCGCCCTGTTGATCGCCGCCCTCGCCGATGGGACGACGCGCCTGACGGGCGCGCTCTTCTCTGACGATTCCCTCTATTTCGCCGATGCGTTGAGACGGCTGGGTTTTGACGTCCACTTCGACCCTGACCGCGCCGAGATGATCGTCACCGGCTTTGGCGGGCGCATCCCCGCCAAAAAGGCCGATTTATTTATCGGCGACGCCGGCACGGCGGCCCGTTTCCTGAGCGCATTCTTGACCTTGGGCGCAGGCGAATACATCCTGGACGGCGACGAACGTATGCGTGAGCGTCCCATCGGCGACCTAGTGGATGCGCTTGAGCAGCTCGGCGCAAAAGTGGAGCCGGTAAATCGAGAATCACCCAACCGCCAATTCATCTGTCCGCCCATCAAAGTCATTGCTTCCGGCCTGCCGGGCGGCAGCGCCTCCATCGCCGGGGACATTTCCAGCCAGTTTTTATCGGCCTTGTTGATGGTCGCGCCCTACGCGCAAAAGCCTGTCGAACTGGCCCTTTCCACCGAACTCAATTCCAAGCCATATGTGGATATGACTCTGGCCGTCATGCAAGATTTCGGCGTCAAAGTCCAACGCAACGGCTACCAGTCCTTTTCCGTCCCCCTTACGCATTACGCAATACGCGACACTCCTTATTCCATTGAGTCCGACGCCTCCGCCGCGTCTTACTTCTTCGCCGCGCCTGCCATCCTGGGCGGCGCGGTGCGCGTCGAAAACATCTCGCGCCGCTCGAAGCAGGGCGATATGGCCTTCCTGGATGTGCTCCAGCAGATGGGCTGTGTGGTTACGGATGGCGGGGATTATATTGAAGTCAGTGGGCCTGTTAGGCACGGGTCAGGAGACCCGCGCCTAACAGACAACCCGGCGACAGTTGGGCGAGGGTCTACCCTAACGGGCACACGTCCCGACCCCGCCCAACTGCGCGGCGTGGACGTGGACATGCGCAACATTCCCGACACAGCCCAAACGCTGGCGGCGATTGCCCCGTTCGCTTCAACGCCAACGCGCATCCGCGGGATCGCCTCGGCGCGCGTCAAAGAAACCGACCGCGTGGCGGCCATGTATACCGAACTGACGCGCCTGGGCGTGGAGGTGGAAGAACATCCCGACGGGCTGACCATCCAGCCGTGTGAAAACATCCGTCCGGCGACCGTTCAAACATACAATGACCACCGCATGGCGATGGCCTTTGCGCTGGTGGGCCTGCGCGCGCCGGGCGTGACGATTGAAAACCCGGGCTGCGTTTCCAAAACCTTCCCGGATTACTTCAAAGTGCTGGATCTGTTACGCGCCGTATAATTCGGCTCTTCGAGAATTAGCTGCTTGCCCCGGTGCTTTTACGGGGTGGCGGCTCCCATCATATCTGGCGGTCAAACCATAAGTGGATCACGGAGAGCCTATAATTTAAGGATAATACGGAACACGCAATACGGTACAATGCGTATTGCATGTTCCGTATCACTTATTTGGAGGTGTCATCATGATTCAACTCGGATTGACCGGCCATCCCCTCGGTCACAGTCTTTCGCCGGATCTGCACGCCGCGGCCCTTCGATCTGTGGGGCTGGAAGGTGAATACAAGCTCTATCCGATTGCGCCGGATGACCCGGTGGGCTTGCCGCAGTTGTTGGGGCGCGTGCGTTCGGGCGAGTTGCAGGGCCTGAACGTCACCATCCCGCATAAGCAGGTGGTGATTCCCTTTTTGGACGAGTTGTCTCCATCGGCGCGGGCCATTGGCGCAGTCAATACCATCTACAAAAAAGACGGCAAGTTGATCGGTCATAATACCGACGCGCCGGGCTTTGCCGTTGACCTGCAACGCTCCCTGGGTGTGGACATCAACGTTGGATTTGGCGCATTGGTGCTCGGCGCAGGCGGCGCGGCGCGGGCGGTGGTCTACGCGCTGCTGACCGGCGGCTGGGACGTGACTTTGGCGGTGCGCGCCGCAGACGTGGGCATGGCCGAGACGCTGATTCACTCCTTTAAACGGGCGTCCGCCGACAGGACGTTGCGTTTCGTATTATTGGAGCCTGATGCGCTAAGTCCGCTCTTAAACGATTTCGAGCTTTTGGTGAATACCACGCCGCTTGGCATGTCGCCCGATGTCACCGTTTCTCCCTGGCCCGATGGGTTGTCCTTTCCCCATGCTGCCATTTACGACGTGGTCTACAACCCTCGTGTGACGGCGTTGGTCCGGCACGCGCGCGCCGTTGGGCTGCGCGCCGAAACCGGGCTGGGGATGTTGGTCTCGCAGGCCGCGCTCTCGTTCGAAACCTGGACGGGCCGCGCGCCGTCCATCGTGGCGATGTTTGCCGCCGTGCATATCTGATTTTGGTGTGTTTCATTTCATTCGGAACAGGTGGTTGAGTAGGCGACGTTTCCCAGTCGCCGTACCCTGGCACCGCCCGCACACCCCGCGCAGTTCGCGGGGCAGGTGGCAGGTGTCGAAACCAATGGTTATTTTGCGGAGGTACGATGCTACGTTTTATGACCGCAGGTGAATCGCACGGCCCGGCGCTGACCGCCATTTTGGACGGGTTCCCCGCCGGGCTGGCGCTGGATGCGGCGCTGATCGACCGCGAGCTTTTGCGCCGCCAGTTGGGCTACGGGGCCGGGCCGCGCATGAAGCTCGAAAAAGACACCGTCCAAATTATGGGCGGCGTGATGGACGGGCGCACCACCGGCGCGCCTCTAGCCTTGCAAGTGGACAACGACGATCACGTCAGGTGGCGCGGCAAGGCCGTCGAGCCGATGACGGCTCCGCGCCCTGGCCACGCCGACCTGACCGGCGCGGTCAAATACGCCCTCGACGACCTGCGTCCCACGCTGGAGCGCTCCTCGGCGCGCGAAACGGCCGCGCGGGTGGCGGTGGGCGCGGTCTGCAAACACTTTTTAAGTCAATTTGGAATTGTTGTGGGGGGATATGTCGCGGCGATTGGGGATGTGACCGCCGAATTGGGAGAAATGCCCTTTGCCGAGCGGTTTATCCGCGCCGAAGAGTCGGACGTGCGCTGCCCGGAGCCGGTCGCCGCGCAAAAGATGCGGGCGCGCATCGAGGAGATTATGCACGACAGGGATACGTTGGGCGGCGTGTTGGAAATCGTCGCGCTGGGCCTGCCGGTTGGACTCGGTTCCTACGCCCAGTGGGACAAACGCCTGGAAGCGCGTCTTGCGGCGGCGGTCTTGAGCGTGCAGGCCATGAAGGGCGTCGAGATCGGCCCGGCCTTCGAGAATGCGAAGCTGCCGGGGACGCAGGTGCATGACGCCATTTTGCCCCCCTCGCCCCAAAGGGAAGACGGGCTTCTCGTTCGCCCTGCCAACCGCGCGGGCGGCACCGAAGGCGGCATCTCCAACGGCCAGCCGGTTGTCATCCGCGTGGCGATGAAGCCGATTGCCACGACGCTCACTCCGCAGGCCACGGTCGATCTGGCGGCAGGCGTCTCTGCCCCGACGAAATACGAACGCTCCGACTTTTGCCCGGTTCCGCGCGCCGTGCCGGTGCTCGAAGCCATGGTCGCTTTCGCCCTGGCGGACGCCTTGGTCGAAAAACTTGGCGGCGATTCAATGGCCGAAATGCTGCCGCGCTTTGAGTCGCTGCGCAAAGCACAGCTAAGCGATTTGCACATGACCAATACCCCCCGCGTATGGTGGCCGGAGTAGCCAATAGCCGGGCAAAATATTTTTGCTGTTCCCAAACGCCGGGGGATAAATCCCACCGGCCAAGAGCAGCGCCCGGTGGCCCGGGCTTATTTAAGGTGACAGTCACTTCGATGCGCCAGATATCATCTTTCGGTGAAATGCGCCGCC
>JBARBA010000396.1:0-2145 GCA_049792555.1 Anaerolineales bacterium | reverse complement strand
GTGGTGCAAGACCAGAATCTCAGCCCGGTTTTAGGCGCGAATGTTACTGTGACCGTTTACTGGTCCAATGGCGTCCCGCAGAAGAGTAAGCCGATACCTACCGACCGGAATGGGGTGGTGGTGTTTCCTTTCACGGTGCAGAATCAGGGATATGGCAGCCTGGTGACGGTGGGGGTGCAGGTGGATTATGGGGGTAAGACAGATAGCGCAATTACATCGTTCAGGGTGTGGCAGTGAGTTAGAGAATAGAGCGCAGGGAATTGGGATCGGCGAGCCGAATGTTGGCTGGCCGATTTTTTTTATTCGAACAAGGTTTTCAAGTCGAATACCGGGCCGTCTTTGCAGGCCAATTTGTAGCTTTTGCGCAGGTGGACGGCGCAGATACCGCATTCGGCCAGGCCGCCGCAGGGCAGCGGGGTTTCGATGAGCGCTTGTCCATCGCGGGAATAGGCGCGGATGGTTTGCGCCAGCGCCGGGAGCGCGCTGCGGGGGGCGTCGAGCGCCAGGTAGTCGGCCCAGCGCAGGGTTTCGGCCAGGGCCGAAAGCGGGGAAATTTCGATGGCGGCGGGCAGGTCTTCGGGTGGGTTGTCGGTCAACAGGACCAGGGCGGCGTTTTGGGCCAGGGCGGGTCCCGTCAGCGCCAGCAAACGCGCAGGGGTTTGGCCGAAGGCTGCCAGCGCCACGAAACGCGCCGACGGTGGAAGCTGGAACCCTTTTCCGAGCGGGCCTCGTATATGCAATCGGGCGCCGGGCCGCCAGTGGGTCGGGAGCGGCGGGGCCGGGGTGAAACCCCCGGGGCAGAGTCCGGCGCTGAAAATGGGAGTCGCCAACGGGGCGTCTGATTCGTGATCGGCCAGGGCCAGGAGATATTGCCCGGGCGCGGGGATCCGGCGCGGGTCGCAGCGAATGCGCCCGGCGGCTTTTCCATTCGAGGTAATTTCGGTCAGTTCTGCGATACCCTGGTGCATGGCTGGATGTTAACACGCTTTGCAGTTGCCAACAAGTACATCGGACAACACAGGTATAATCATTAAAAATTAAAAAGGAGAAATACTATGGATATTGCATCAGTTGCCAAGTTCTTTTCAATGATTGTCTGGCTTGTGGCAATCGGTCTGGTTGTATTGACCGTTACCCGCGCCGGCCGCGGACAGGCCGTAAAAGGTCTGGTTTCAGCGGTGATTGCTATGCTGGTGGTTGCAGTTTTGGTCACCTCGGTCGGGGCGGGGTTGGTCTTCCTGGAAGCGGACCAATATGCGGTCGTCGTCTCCGCGCTTGTCACCAAGGGCTACCGTGACCAGCCGATTGGGCCTGGGATGCACTGGATTGTGCCGTTTGCCGAGGGCGTGCGCACCTATTCGGTCGCCAAGCAGACGTACACGATGTCATCGACGCCTGGCGAGGGCCAGGTGAAAGGGGACGACTCTGTGCAGGCGCGCACCAAGGATGGGCAGCAGATTTCCATGGACGCATCTGTGACGTATTCAATTGACCCGTCGAAGATCATCGACTTGAACATTACCTGGCAAAACCGCTACCAGGATGAGTTGGTGCGCCCGCAAACGCGGGGCATTATCCGCGACACGGTTTCTCAATATGGCGTGGATGAGATTGTCAGCACAAAGCGCGCCGAACTGGAAAAATCGATCACCGATAATCTGCACCAGAAGTTTGCCGAGAACGACCTGACCCTGGTCAATTTCGTAGTGCGCAACATCAGCTTTAGCGACGAGTATGCCAAGGCGGTGGAGCAAAAGCAGATTGCCGAGCAACAAGCCTTGCAAGCCGAACTGATCGTTGGGCAGAAAAAGCAGGAGGCCGAACAGGCCCGCCAGACGGCCCAGGGTGTGGCGGATGCAGCCGTGATTTCGGCCAAGGGCGCGGCGGATGCGCGCGTGATCCAGGCCCAGGCCGAAGCCAAGGCCTTGCACTTGATTGCGGACATTTTGAAGCAAAACCCCGATTTGCTGACCTACCAGTACATCACCAAGCTTGCCCCGAATGTGCAGGTGATGATTGTGCCCAGCAACGCGCCGTTCATTTTGCCGCAGTTGCAAATTCCGCAGGCGACGCCGCCGCCGACGTTGCCAAACACGCCAGCAGTTCCGCAGTAATTTTTATGCGGATGTTGTCTTTCTACAGAGC
>JBARBA010000395.1:0-2264 GCA_049792555.1 Anaerolineales bacterium | reverse complement strand
CCCTTAATATGCACACGCAGAATGGCCTCACGCCCACGCATATCAGGACGATCGAGCGTCACGCGGCGGTCAAAACGACCGGGGCGCAGGAGCGCCGGGTCAAGGATATCAGGCCGGTTGGTGGCGGCAATGATAATCACATTCGTATCGGTGTCGAAACCGTCCATCTCCACCAACATTTGATTGAGGGTCTGCTCACGCTCGTCATGTGAACCGCCCAACCCCGCGCCGCGTTGTCGGCCTACGGCGTCGATTTCATCCACAAAAACGATGCAGGGCGAATGACGCTTGGCCTGCTCGAACAAATCGCGCACACGGCTTGCGCCGACGCCGACAAACATTTCCACAAATTCCGAGCCTGAGATGGAGAAAAAGGGCACACCCGCCTCACCCGAAACGGCTTTCGCAAGCAAAGTCTTGCCCGTGCCGGGAGGCCCAACCAGCAATACACCCTTGGGAATGCGCGCGCCCAACTGAATAAATTTCTGCGGTTCGCGCAAAAATTCGACAATTTCCTTCAGTTCTTCTTTGGATTCCTCAACACCAGCCACATCTTCAAATGTTACAGTCGGGTGATCGCCGCTGAACATGCGCGCGCGCGACTTGCCAAAAGACATGGCCTGATTGTTTGAACCCTGCGCCTGGCGGAGGAACCACCAAAAGAGAAAACCCACGACGAGGAACGGTACGACAAAAAACAGAATATCCCTGAAACCGGTCCACCAGGAAGGCGACTGAACGTCTATCGCGATTTTTTCGGGAGAGAGTTGGCTGGCAGGGACACCCAACGCAAGCAACTGCGAAACAAGTGAGGCCCCATCTTCTTTTTGTAGCGTCCTCTCATTGGCGCTGTCGCCTACATAAATGACGCCCAAAGCATTATTATCCTCCACCTTAATGCGGGCAACCTTGCCATTCTTTACATCAAGCGCAAGCTGATTAATAGTCAAGGGTTCCACTGCCCCGGCAGGTGGACGAAGATTGGGAGCTATAATCGCTATGATAGCGATCAGCAGTATTGCATAGATAATAAACGACTGATTACGTGAATTCACTAAAGCCTCCTGGGCCAAACTACAACCGACATTATACCAATGTCCTTTTAATAGAGATAGTCCGAACAAATATTTTATATGATCTTCTAATAAATCAAGCGATATTCATTGAAACCGGAAAATAACCGGCGCACCCCACTCAGTTTGTCCACGCACACCATCATCCCACAGGGCCTGCCCTGAGCCTGTCGAAGGGACACCGGGACAGGTGTGGCTCTTCAGCGCCAGGGAAGAGCACGAGATAATGGCAATGTGGGACAGTTACAGGCATGACAGATTGGTAAATTGCGGGTAATCGTCAATCAGCGAATCGGGCTTTGTGGTACACTTATATTATCTTTTTCTTCGTATTCGAGGTCTTCTTATATTATGACAGATAAAATTCGGCGTATCCTTTGTATTGAAGACGAACCGGAAATGATTGATCTGATTCGCCTGATTTTAAGCCGCAAAGGCTTTGAAGTACTCGGCGCAAGCGGCGGAGAAGATGGCATCTACAAAGTGCGTCACGAGAAACCGGACCTTGTCTTGCTTGACCTGATGATGCCATTTGTGGATGGCTGGGAAGTATATCAGCAAATGAAAGCTGATGAAGCCACTAAAGACATCCCGGTCATCGTAGTCACTGCCAAGGCGCAGAGCATCGACAAGGTTCTCGGCCTGCACATTGCCAAGGTGGACGATTACATCGCCAAACCTTTCAGCCCCAAAGATTTAATTAGCAGCGTAGAGCGCGTCTTAGCCAAAAAAGAAGAAAACAAATAGCCCAAACGCGGGGCGGCGAAAGTCGCCCCGCGTTTTTTATGAGACTATGCCTATGAAAGACCATCCCTTTATCTTACGCAACTTGAGCAACCCGGCCATCAGACCTGTCCAGGCAAAATGGTGCGGGTCGTTTTGGAACAAGCTGCGCGGGTTCACGTTCCGCAATAGCCTGCACCCGGACGAAGGTCTGCTGCTCGTCGAAGGACGAGACAGCCGCATCGACACATCCATCCATATGATGTTCGTCTGGACCGACCTGACCGTCATTTGGATCAACTCCAAAAACGAAGTCGTTGACAGCGTCCTGGCAAAAGCCTGGCGGCCGTTTTACGCTTCCGCGCGGCCCGCGCGCTACATCCTCGAAAGTCACCCAAACCGGATGGGCGAATTTAAACCGGGAGACATTGTTGACTTTGACCACGCTTAAACGGATTTTCCCTATCC
>JBARBA010000394.1:0-1895 GCA_049792555.1 Anaerolineales bacterium | reverse complement strand
CTCCAGACTCTCCGCAATCACGTCTATTTTCGACGGCCACGCTTCGGCCTGTTCGCGCGTGGATACGCCGCTCAAGACCAGCGCGCTCGGACAGTTTGCTGCCTGCCCGGCGGCGATGTCCGTTTCGAGGCGGTCGCCGACAACTAGGGCCTGCTCCCTCGGAAGGCCGAGCCGTTCGAGGGACAGTTCGATGATGTCGGGATAGGGCTTCCCGGCGTAAATCGGTTCGACATCGGTGGCGGTGACGATGACGGAAAGCCACGCGCCCGCGCCGGGGATTTCTCCGCGCGGGGTGGGGAAGGTTTTATCGGGGTTGGTGGCGTAGAAGGGTTTCCCGGCGCGCACCAGCAGGGTGGCCTCGCGCATCTTGTTGAAACTGATCTGGCGGTCGATGCCGATCACCACGGCCTGGGCGCTGGGCGCATCGTCGACGGAGAGCGGCTCGAAGTTTTTTTCGCGCAGCGCTTCCAGCAGGCCATCCTCGCCGATGGCGAAGATCGGCCCGCCTTGCGGGAATTTCTGGTTGAGCAGGCGCGCCGCGCACAAGGAGGATGTCACCACCTGCCAGGGTTCGATGCTTACGCCGTAACCGGCCAGGCGTTCGACATATTGCTGCGGCGAGCGCGTGCCGTTGTTGGTGGCAAAGACGACTTTCAGCCCCAGGTCGGCGATGCGCGCAAAGATGGCAGGCAGGTCGCCGATGGGAGCGTCGCCTTTCCAGAGCACGCCGTCCATATCGACGATCAGGGCTTTGATGTGTGTGGGGAGCAGGGTCATGGGTTGGTCTCTGTTTTTGGTTGAACGGTTAACCGTAACTTCTCAATATTTGGTGGTTGAGTAGGCAGCGGTGCTGTCCCGCTGCCGTATCGAAACCACCTGTAACAACAATTCCCCCAAAATTTTGAAAAGATACGGTTAACCTGAGATTTGCATCCAGCGAAAGTTTGAGCCGTGTTGTTCCACGCGGCAGAAGCCTGTAATGTGCGCAAAAAAGACCTGCGCGTCACTTTCTGCTGCCGCCTGTGTCAACATGAACTTGCTGGCTTGCATGGCCTGCGCTTCGGCCCAGACCGGGTGGTAATCTTCGCCAAGTTCAAGCAAATGATGGAACAGGTCGCCCACAAAGTAGGCTTCGCCCTCTTCGTTTTTCAGCCGCAAGATTTGGTGCCCGGGCGTTTCGCCGGGGGCGGGCAGCAGCGTCAGCCCATCGCCCAGGTCGAAGGAACAATCCACCAGGGTCAGCAGACCGGCGCGCTGCACCACTTCCAGCGGACGGCGTTCGGTTTCTTCCATGTTCGGCAGGTTTTCCCAATCTTTTGCGCCGAGATAATGGCGCGCGTTGGGGAAAACCACCTGCGACGGGTTTTCTATGGGATTGGCCAGCCCCAGTGTGTGGTCGAGGTGCGGGTGGGTGATGACCACGTCCGTGATGGCTGTGGCCGGAATACCGCCGGCGGCCAGCAGCCCGGCGGCGGAGCGCCCCCTGAAATTGGGCAGCAACATGCTGTCGTCGCCGGGGAACTCGTAGGCGGGCGCATCCACCAGCACACGGCGTTCCGGCAGGCTGATCAGGTAGCACTGCATGGGAATCTGGTCCACGCGCCCGGCGCAGGGATGAGCAGCGGGCAGGTTGAACCAGTTGGAGAGGTCCGCAGATAGCAGGCCGATGTTGAAGGGAGTGATTTTTGTGGATGGCATGGTGGGCATTATACGGTAAGATTGCGCGTCTTCAACCATCAACCTGAAATTTCCTGCTGTTTTACCATTTGGTAAGACCGCGCTTAACTGTGGAGACCTTTTTGAAGATGCGAAAAGAACGATTTGGACACGGGTTGCACGGAATTCACGGATTTTGAAAGTCTTTTTTACGGTTTTTTTCCGTGTTTTCCCGTGTA
>JBARBA010000393.1:0-8490 GCA_049792555.1 Anaerolineales bacterium | reverse complement strand
CCGTTTTGTTCGAAAATGTCATCGAATCGCTTAAACCATAAAGAAACCGGGACGGACGGATGGCGTTTTGCAACAAAACATCATCCGGACGACAGGCCGCGCTTTGCAAGGAACGTAATTTTCCCCAGGCAGGGCAGCGGTGGGATTACGCTGCCCTACCCGGAGAGGGGAGAAGGAACGGGTTTGCTTGCGCGCGTGGTACAGGCACGCGCGCCTGCAACCCGCCCTTACTTCGCTTCGAAATGCCCGTAGGAACCCGCGCTGTTATAGCTGACGTACCAATAGCCGTTGATCTTGGCGGGCAATGAACCGGCGGCCACGTAGACGTTGGTTTCGTTCACGCCGTTGACCGTCAGGCTGGTCAGGTTCCACGAGTTGATGTAGGTTCCCAGGTTGCTGGATTGCCAACAGAAGGTACCCGCCCCATCCTGGGTGAAGGGCGCGGTGATGGTCGATGTGACCGGGCTGCACGCGCCGCCCACGGTGGGGGTGATTGTCGGAGTATTCGTCGGGCCGGAGGTCACGGTACGGGTTGGAGTCAATGTGATCGCAGGCGGGGTGAAGGTGCGGGTGGGAGTGTTGGTCAATCCGGCAGTGGGCGTGCGGGTCGGCGTATTGGTGATGCCGGGCGTATTCGTCCGGGTAGGGGTATTCGTCGGAGTGTTCGTCAGCCCGGTCGTCGGGGTGCGGGTGGGGGTTAGCGTCGCCGAACCGCCGCCGCCGCTGGTGGTGTATTCGATCACATCCAGTTGGAAGTAGTTGGAAACGATCACCACTTTGATGGTGTGCGTACCCGAGGCCAGCCCCGTCTGCCGGTACAAAGGAGCGCGGTAGAGGGTGGCGCTTGAGGAAGTGTCCACCGTAGCCTGCTTGACGCCGTCCATGTAGATATCAGCCGTGCCGTTGCTGCTGGTTTTCCGTCCAACCAGGGTGATGCCGGTGCCGGTGAAAGTGAATTGCATAGTGCCGCCGACCGTGTTGGATTTTTGCGTCGAGCGGCTGTAGTCCATCCAGTTTTCGTCTTCGCCGTACCAGGAGCTATCGTAGGTAATGGAAGCGTCTTTATCGTTGACCCTGACCACCGAGGTTGCCGTGTTGGCGTCGATGGCTTCGACTTTCAGGTTGTCGAAATAGAATGTATTGAAACTGCCGCCCAGCGCCACCTGCCCGGAGGGGATGTCTGCGTCGCTGACGCTGGCGACCTGCATCCCATCGATCAGGGCGCTGATGGCCGAGCCGTTCATCTTGACTTTCAGGTTGTGCCAGGCAGTGGCGCTGAAGCCTGAAAGCGTACCGGATGCCAGGCTGGTGGTCGTGCTAAAGACGATTTTGTTTAGCGTCCAGGCGCCGCCGGTGGTAAGCTGCAACTGGTAGCCGCTGGCCGGGCCGCCGCCATCGCGGTCGTCGAGGTTGCTGCGACCGGTGACGTAGACGTAGCCGCTGCTGCCGAGCAAGGCGTCGGCGCTGACCTGGTAGTTGAGCCAGCGCATATCGCCGATGAGCGTATACGGGTTGGCCGGGCCGCCGCTCCAGCCGATGGGGGCCACGGTGACGGTCTGCGCCAGCACGTTGCCGCCGTTCAGGGAAGCGACTTCGAAAGCGCCGGCCTGGTCGTAGGTGTATTTGGGCTGCTGCCCGACGGTGTAGGAGGCGAAATCGTCGCTGTAGGGCAGGGCCAGGGCCGAATCCGCCGGGATGCCGTTGGCGGGCGCGCCTTTGGTCTGGCCGGTGGTGGTGGTCAGCGAATAGATCGACTGTCCGGGGATGGTGATGGTGAAGACACCACCCGACGGGGTGATATCAGCCTGCTTGACGAACTGCTCGGTCTGGGTGGTGCGCCAGACATGCACCGCGCCGGTGGACAGGCCGCCGGTGATCGTAAAGGTGTAATCGATGGCGGCGTCGTCGTGGTTGACGATGATCGTGCTGTAGTCGCTGGTGCTTGGGTCGCGCAGGGTGATAAAGTAATGGTTGCTGTCAATCGAACCGCAGGCGGTATCCAGGAATTTCCAGCCGGGTTTGGCAAACTGGGTAAACTGCGCCGTCATCCACAGCGAGGGGGTCACTTGATAGTAGCCGGACCAGGGCGTGTTGGCGACCAGGAT
This sequence comes from Anaerolineales bacterium, assembly GCA_049792555.1. Lineage (GTDB taxonomy): Bacteria > Chloroflexota > Anaerolineae > Anaerolineales > Villigracilaceae > UBA5195. The sequence goes on along the minus strand of JBARBA010000393.1, from coordinate 6,385 downwards.
GCCCTTGCCGTTGTATTTGATGGAGTCATAAACGCTGTCCAGGGCGGGCTGGTACATGACCCGCACCATTTTGCCGTCGGTGTATTGTTTGGCAATGTTGACGGCCACGTACATCAGCCGCGCCCAACGCTCGCGCATGGGGGTGTCACTCTCGTCGTTGTAGAGCGGGATGCCCAAACCGGTGGCATTCGTGGTGCTGGTGGTGATGTAGTGGCTATTAATGGCGGAGATAATGCTTTTCAGCGCAGAATCGCTCACCAGGGTATCGGCAATGCCCCAACTGGCGTAGGCGTCCTGGGCCACCAGCTTGACGCCGGAGTAACCGGCGGCGTCCATGGCGGGTTTGAGCGTGTTGACCACGTAGTTGCGGTCGAATGAGCTTTCGTTGGTCTCCGGGGAGAGATAATTAAGCGGCGTGCCGTTGGCGGCCATGACGCTCAAATAGCTCAGGTAGTAGTCTTTCATGTTGGAATCCGATGCGCCCGCCCAGGAGGGCATGCCCCAGCGCCCCGCCGCGAAACGCATGGAAGCGTTGACGGCTTTGGACTGCGCCGCCAGCCAGAAGTTCACGCCGCGCGCGACGGGGGTGTCGATCTGCAGGCGCTGGTGGCTGGGTTCGGTGCCGCTGGAGGAGTTGATATCGCCGCCGATTTCGTTTTTCATCACCGTCAGCCCTGCGCCGTAGTTGGGCTTGAACAGGTAGTTGAGGATGTCGCTGCGCTGGGCGGTGGGGTAATCTTTCAGCAGTTTGGACGTTCCGCTGCTGTTGACCATGCCGATGCCGTCGAACAGGCGACCGGCGCTGTTGCCGTCAATCGTCACGGCTTTGGCGGCGTTGGCTTTCATCATGGCTGCTTGCGCTCCAAATAGTGGGAATGTCATTCCGATCAGTAAAAAGATGACGATCAAAATAGCGGATACTTTATAGATGGATTTCACGGCTTTTCCTTTCTCGTTGTGCTTGTATATCCATATAGAGACGGCAAAGCCTCGCCCTGAGTCCGGCTAGAGTCCGGCATGTTCTTTTTCCTGGCAGGGTTTATCCACAGATTACACAGATTTTGTTTTGAAAAATCGGCGAAATCTGCGTAATCTGTGGAAAGATTTTTGTTCTTTCCCGTTAAGCGTAAGGCCCCAAAAATTTGATATTGCGATAAGATAATTCGTATGCGCAGTTCAAACCCACTCCCAAAGAAGCCCCGGCCGAACCGAACCGCCCCCCCTGACGTTAACTGGGACGAAAAACTCGTCAAGGCGCTGCTGGGCTTGCGCCGCTCTCCCATACAGATGCTCCAGGAGGAACCCTGGCATATCTGGCTGAAGGAACGCGGCGGGTTGAACCGCGTCATCGCAACCCTGCGCGCCGCGCCGCTTTCGCCGAACCAAAAACAACTGCTGGAAATCATCCTGGCTTCCCCAAACGCCTCGTCTGACTTTTATGCCCGCAAGCTGCACATCAGCCGCAGCCCCTACTTCGAGCGCCTGAGTGACCTGGTCAACGCCCTGTGCGTGCTGCTCAACGACTGGAAGCTCAATCACCCCTATTCCCGGCGGACATCCGCGCCAACCAGCCTGCCCTCCACGTTGACCTCGCTGGTCGGCGCAGAAAAAAGCGTGGCTGCCGTGCTCGTCCTCCTGCGCCGCCCCGGCGCGCGCCTGCTGACCCTGATGGGGCCGGGCGGCGTCGGCAAGACCCGCCTGGCAATCGCCGTGGGCAGTCGCCTGCTGGAAGATTTCCACAACGGCGTTTTCTTCATCTCGCTGGAAACCTTGAACGACCCGGCGCTGATCGTCACCCAAATTGCGCGTTCGTTGAACGTCGAAACGGTGGGGACGCAGCCGCTGCCGGATGCGCTCAAAGCGTACCTGCGTGATCGGCAAATTTTGCTGATCCTGGATAACTTCGAGCAACTGGTGGAGGGTGGGCCGTTCGTGACTGACCTGTTGCAAGCCGCGCCGCATCTCAAAGTACTGGTCACCAGCCGCGAGGCGCTCAACGTATACGGGGAAAGCCGCTTCACCGTCCCCGAACTGACCCGACCCGACCCCGACGACCTGCCGCCCCTTGAGCAATTAAGCCGCTGGCCGGCAGTGGACCTGTTCGTCCAGCGTGTGCAGACGCGCCACCCGGGCTTTGCCCTGACCGAAAGCAACCAACAAGCCATCATCGGGATATGCAACCGTCTCGACGGGCTGCCGCTGGCGATTGAGTTGGCCGCCGCGCAAGTGAAGTTCCCGTCCCCCGATCTGACGCTGCCCCCCGTGGAACGCGGCCTAAAAGCGTTGAGGGATGTCTCACGCGACAGGCCGCCGCGCCAGCGCACCCTGTGGGACGCCATCGACTGGAGCTATCGCCTGCTGCCCGAAGCCGAGCAGGCGCTCTTTAGGCGGCTGGCCGTCTTCGGGCGCGAGTGGGGCCTGGAAGCTGCCCAAACCGTCTGCGAAACCGACGAGGCCCAGGCCGGGTTGGAAAGCCTGGTCGATAAAAGCCTGCTGCGCTATGCGCCGCCGGGCGTGGACGGCGCGTTGCGCTTCCAGATGCTGCAAGCGGTGCGTGAGTATGCGTTGGACCAACTGGCAGCCAGCGCGGAAACCAAACAGACGCAGCGCCGCCATGCCGCCTGGTGCCTGGAACTGGCGCAGCGCGCCGAACCCAGCATTGCCACCCCCGAACAACCGCTCTGGACGAGTCGCATCGACCAGGAACGCGAGAACCTGCAACTTGCCCTGCAATGGATGCTGGACAACGAAGAAACGGAGATGGCTTTCAACCTGTTGGGAGCGGTCTGGCGCTTCTACCTGATCCTCAACATCTGGAGCGAGACCTGGCTGTGGATGGACCGGGCGCTGGCGCAAGGCGCGCACTTAAAAAGCGCCGGGCGCGCCAAGACGCTGTGGGGCGCGTCCTGGCTGGCGGGCAACCAGGGCCACTACGAACGCGCCATGTCGCTGGCCGAAGAAGGGCTGGCACTGGCCCGGCAAATCGGCGACAAGCGCCTGACCGGCTTGCTGCTCCAAAACGTCTCCAGCGGGCTGGCCCGCATCGGAGAGCACGACCAAGCCATGCGCCTGCTGCAAGAAAGCCTGCTCATCTTTCAAGAACTGGGCGACCGCGAAGAAAGCGCCTGGGTGCTGGACCATATGGCCTGGGTGCTGTGGCGCAGCGGCGAACGCGCGCGCGGCCTGGAAACCTTGCAAGACAGCCTGGCAGCATTCCGCGCCATGCGGCACCAGTGGGCCATCGCCACCCTGCTGCGCCAGCTTGCCGAAATGGCCTTGAGCAACGGCAATAACGAGCAGGCCGCCGCCCTGCTCGAAGAAAGCCTGGCCATCTCCAGGGCCTTGGGCGTCAAGCAATACATCAGCGAAACGCTGAGAAACCTGGTATTGCTCTCCTGGCAACAGGCCGATTTCGAACAGGTCAAAGCCATGGTCGAAGAGGGCCTGACGCTTTCACAGGAACTTGGCGACCGTCTGGGCATCGGCTGGGGCCTGAACTTCCGGGGCCTGCTGGCGCTGCGCCAATCGGACACAGCCGCGGCCCAGGCGTTCTTCGAGCAGGCGCGGGCGCTCTTCGAGGAGGTCGGCAGCCAGGGCGCGCTCAACTACAACCGCGAGTGCCTGGAACGGCTGGCTTCCGCCGGGAACGGGGCGGGACGTGCGCAAGGATAGCCCCTGTCGCAACGGTAACCCATAGGTCGAGATTAATCTCGACCTACGGGTTACCCCCCAATATAAGGGAACGCCACGCCAAATCCTGGAGAGCCATAAGACACTTGTAACCTAAAAAAAGACCGATCAAGCGTCGGAAGACCCTTATCAGCCATAAAAAGAGACCATTCAAGCGCCAAGAGAGCCTTTCCGACCGAAAAAAGAGACCGTTCAAGCGTCAAGAGAGCCTTTCCAACCACAACTAGAGACCGTTCAAGTGTCAGGAGAGCCTTCTTTACCACAAAGAGAGACCGTTCAAGCGACGGGAGACCCATTTCGACCACAAAGAGAGACCATTCAAGCGTCGGGAGACCATTTTTTACAACAGAGAGACCGTTCAAGCGTCAAGAGAGCCTTATTGACCACAAAGAGAGACCGTTAAAGCACAGAAAGAGACTATTCGAGCACCGAAAGACCCTTCCAGGCCGCCAAAAGAGACTGTTCGAACGCATAAAAGCTGCTATCATCCATAAAAAAGACTGTTCAAGTGCCAGGAGAGCCTTTTCGAACGAAAATAGAGACAATTTAGGCGCAAAAAAGATACGCTCGGCTATAAAAAAGACCGTTCAGCGCAGAAAAGACCACTTTCGACCGCAGGGCGATTTGGGACGGTTCGGGACGCGCCGCCCACCAGGGTAGAACCTGTCCCGGCGAGAACAAGGTAACAGTCACTCTAAAAGATACTGTTGGCAAACTCAATTTTTCGCAAGCCAGGCAGGGTATAATTTTCTCAGGCAACTCTCATCCCCCATTGGAGGCCACTTATGGACACAAAAACAATTGCCGTGACTGTTTTCCCCGACCGGGCGCGGGTCACGCGCGCCGGGCATGTGAGACTGAAACAAGGTGTGCAAAAGCTTGCGGTTGCGCAACTGCCGCTGGCGCTCCAACCCGATTCGGTGCGCGCATCCGGGCAGGGCTTTGCGCGCGTCAAACTGCTGGGCGTCAGCGCCTCCCTGGAATATTTTGTGGATACGCCTGCCGAGGCCGCGCGCAACCTGGAAAACCGCATCCAGGCGGGCGAAGACGCCGACGCCGATTTGCTGGCGCGAATATCCGTGCTGGAAAAAGAGCAAAAATACCTGGAAGGCCTGGCGGCGCAAAGCGAGATGTACGCGCGCGGCCTGGCCCTGCGCGACCGCACAACCGAGGAACAAGGCGCCATCTTCGATTTTATCGGCGGGCGTATGCAGGCCATCCAGACCGAAATTTTGCAGGCAACCCGCCAGCGGCGGGAGAAAGCCAAAGAGCTGGAGCAACTGCGCCGGGAGCTGAAACAAATCCAGTCCGCGCGCCCAACCCAGCGTTACCTGGTCGTCGTGGAAGTGGATGTCTTGACCCCCGGGCCGTTTGATTTGGAACTGACCTACGTGGTGATGGGCGCAGGCTGGAAGCCCCTCTACGATTTGCGTTTGCAGGCCGGCGGGCTGGATTTGACCTACCTGGCGCAGGTCACACAGAACACCGGCGAAGACTGGAACGACGTGAAGCTCACCCTGTCCACTGCGCAGCCGTCGCTGGCGCTGGTCATCCCTGAACTACAACCCTGGTACATCCAGCCGCGGGTCTATCCGCCGCCGCAGGCCATGCGGGCCGCCGCCCCCAAAAGCAGGGGCCTCGCCGCCGACATGGCCTTTGGGGCAATGGAAGAAGCCCCCATGCCTTCCGCCGCTCCGGGAGCAGCGCCGGAGCCGGAACTGCTGGCGGTGGACTCTGCCGAAGTCTCCGAATCTGGCGCGGCGCTCACGTACCTGCTGCCGGCCCGCGCCGACATCCCCGGCAACAACGACCCGCGCAAAGTGACGGTGGCCGTTTTCAACCTGCCCCCCGCGCTGGATTACGTGACTGCTCCCAAACAGGAGCAAGTCTGTTACCGGCGCGCCAAACTGAAAAACGACAGCCCCTACACCCTGTTACCCGGCGCCGCTCAATTGTTCGAAGGCGACGAATACCTGGGCGCCACGCGGTTGGCATTCATCGCGCCCGCGCAGGAATTCGAGTTGGCCCTGGGCGCAGACGAGCGCCTGCGCGTGGAGCGCAAACTGGCCCTGCGCGAAGTGGACAAGGCTTTTAGTCTCAGCGACCGGCGACGGCTGCGCTATGCCTACACCATCGAAGTGGAAAACTTGCGCGACGCCCCCCAGACCGTGCTGGTGCGCGACCAGTTGCCGGTGGCGCGAGACGAGCAGATCAAAATCAAGTTGGAGTCCGCCGAACCCAAACCCACCGAACAAACCGACCTGCGCCTGTTGGAGTGGCAGTTGACGATCAAAGAAAAGTCCAAACAAAAAATTCGCTTCGAGTTTAGCGTGGAAGCTCCGCGGGCGATGGAGTTGCAAGGCCTGGTGGAGTGACCGGACGTATGTCCGCAGGAAGACCCGCCCCTACACATAACGGGGATGATATTTTGCCCGCATGAGGCGAGATGGATGATCGTAGGGGCGGGTCTTTTGGGGTGGGAAAGGTATCTTGCCTGCACGAGGCGTGAAGCGCGAAGAACCATTGCCCACAGGGAAGACCCGCCCCTACGCATGACGGGGAAGATATTTTGCCCGCATGAGGCGTGATGGATGATCATAGGGGCGGGTCTTTTATGGTGGGGAAGGCGTCTTGCCCATCTGAGGCATGAAAGGCGAAGAGCCATTGCCCACAGGGAAGACCCGCCCCTATGTGT
>JBARBA010000392.1:0-9445 GCA_049792555.1 Anaerolineales bacterium | reverse complement strand
CAGCCCGTAGGTCGGGATTAATCCCGACCTACGGGCTGGGTCAATCACCGAATCGTGCCTTTTACCACCACCACCCCATTGCTCCACTCTGCCGAGGTGAAGCGCACGGGCAGGTCCGCGGCGCGTTGCAATTGGGATTGGATTGCTTGCTCAACCGGGTCCTGCGCCCATTGGAGAACCGGCGGCAGGTTCATGCTTAGAATTTTGACAACCGGCAGCCCGTCTTTCAGCGTGACTTTCACCTTTGCCGCCACATGGCTGCGCACCCCGGCGACGGTCACATCGCCCTCCCCTGAAATATAATCGGGCGTGATATGCACTTCCGGGTAAGCAAACGGGATTTGCGGATACCTCGTCAAGTACCAAGTGATGGTCTGCTCGGCTTGCAAATCGGTCAGGGTCACCTGCCAGCTTTCGCCGGAATGCTTGCCGGAATTGATATAGTTCAACAACTGCTCGACTTCCGGGTCCCTGATCGGGTCGACCACATGCGGCGGCGTGGTGGGCGTCGTCAAGATCTGCGCCAAAGCGAACAGGTTGACCGCAACCAATAATACGCCAATCCAAAAATTCCGACCGAGTTTTTTCAATGCAGCCATAGTTTTAACCCCGCGATTCCCATCGGGACGAGCGCCAGCAGGCAGGCCAAGCCCCAAAGCGCCAGGGCGCGCTCAGAAAGCGCGCCCCCCGACCCCGAAGGAGCCGGGGCAGGAATTTCCGAGGGCAAGGAACCCGCAGCAGACGCCGAGTCCGCATCCGCTTCGGGCGCAGCCGTCAGCGGGCGATTGTGTCCGTAGGCGCGCCCAATCCACAGCGCGGCGAGACCCAGGATGAACAGGAAGGCCAGGGTGGAACCGGCCATCGAAAGGCCCAAAATGCCGATTTCCGGGGGCAGTATGCCGAAAAATTGCGCGCCGCCCAGCGTAATCACCAGCAGCGAGCCGCCGTTCCAGGCGGCATGCACCAGCACGGCAAGCGCATACTTCCTGACCCAATTTACCGGAGCGTTTGGTTCGCCGCGCAGCACGTCCCGCCAACCGAGCGCCACCAGCCCCGATCCGAGCGGATGCAGCGCCCCCCCCAACGCGCGCACGAGCAGGATGCCGGCCCAGAGGGCAAAACCGCCCCCGGCGTAGATCACGTTTTCCACTGCGGCAAACCCGGCCCCGGCCAGCGCGCCCACCCAGAAGGTTTCCTGTTTATTCAGGCGGCGCAGCAGCGGCAGCGTTACCAGCGGCTTGACCAGTTCATCCACCAGCGGCGCGATGACCGCTATCTGGACGAAAACGTAGACAAACGCCGGGCTGGTCAACGACTGGGATACGTTCGGACCGAGCAGGCTGCCGAACAAGGTAGTCAACCTGTCGAGCACACTGCCGGCTGTGAACACCAGGGCCAAAATGCCCGCCGGGAACAGGATTTCCAGGAGAATGGCAAGAAAAACGCTGACCGTCGCGCCGCCGCAAAAAGCCACCAGCCCGCGCCGCCAGGTCAGTCCGCTGGAGACCCCAAGTGTTTTTGGGGAACCCTTGAGATCTTCTTGCTGTGGCGTAAACCACGAAACCGCCCACAAGGGCGGCAGCGCAGCCAGGATCAGCAACACAGGCGGGAAGAACAATCCGGGCAAAATTCCGCCCTGCGTGATGACCAGACCCACAAACAGCAAGAACACAAAGACCACCAGCCCAAGCTCCAGCGGCGGCAGGGACAAGGCTCTTGAAGGCTTGCCTTTCAACGATTGGTCGGCGTGCCGGTACAACACCCAACCCGCGCCCAACGTCAGCGTCGCCAGCGTCAGGCTTGCCACACCATACATGACACCCCAACTGTCGTTGCTGCCGCTAAGCGCCATCCACGGCGCAATGCAAAGCGAATTAATAGCCAGCAGCAGCCCCGGCAAAAACAGCAGCGCGCCGCCCGTCAACACAATGCGTTTCCAGAACGTCGCCATTATTCCCAGGTCTCCAAAATGGCTTGCAAAGCTTTAATTCTTTCCATATTGAGTTCCACGACAAGCGCCGTCACAAAGGTCAGCAAGCCAATGGCGCCCCAAATCAACCAGAGATTGGCCGCTTGCAGGCCATTGACCAACTGCCCAAGCACGGCCAGCATCACCCCGACCAGCCCGATATAGAAGAAACGTCGCAGCCGCCGCGCAATGCCCCAGCCAAACACCAGCAAGCCTTCGGCAACCAGCGTCAACGAAAACGCCAGGCCAAAACTAAGCGTCTGCCAGAAGAGCGAGCCGATCAACAACAACAGCGCGGCGTAATCCAGCCAGCGGCCCAGCAGCTTGTTGCCGCGCGACCACTCCAGGTAGCCAATCGCCAGCAGGTACAGCCCGGCGGGCAGCGCGTACCACTGCGCATTCCGCAGGTTGCCCCAGGCATTGATATAAAACGCATACAGGAACCAGGCCCCCAGCAGCATGGCCACCGCCAGGTAGCCCAGCCGCAAGCGCCGGTAGACCGCCGCAGCAGCCGTGTAAAGCAGGCCCACCAGCGAGAGCACCCAAACCGCCATCCAGACCGTCGCGAATTCCACGATGTCGCGGAAAGACATGCCAAACAGGGCAAGCAGCGTCCAACCGGCCAGGTCAATGCCCAGCAGGGGCGTGATGGCCAGGGCCAGGATGGAAAGAAGCATGGCCGAACGCTGGAGCGGAATCTCCCAGACTGAGAGCCAGCGGCGCGGCTGTTGGGTTTCTTTTTCTGGACTTTGGCCTTGCCACCGCAAAAACAGGCGATATCCGAACCCAAGCAGCCCGTACCCAAGCGCCAGCCAGGCGATGTGGACGGTCAGCGTGTTGGCGGGGAGCTGCCCGGCAATGCGCCATTGGGCAAGCGCGATCAACCCGAGAAAAGCGCTGAGGTAAGAAAACGCATCTGCGTCCCAGGCCGAGGCCAGCACACCGATCAAGAGCACGTGCGCCAGCGTGACCCACACGTTGGTCATGCTCCAGCCGGCCAGGCTGCCGAACTGCGCCGCGAGCAGGTCGGCGAGCACAAAGAAATACAACGGGCGCGACCAACCCTTGAAGATTCTCGTGGTATCCAGGGGCGAACCTTCGCCCTGGCGTTTTTCGATCCACAGCGCCAGGAGCATCGTCAGCGCAGTCACCGGCAGGAAGCGCAGCCAAAACTCGGCGTCGAAAGAGCGCCAGCCGAGATAACGCAGGAGGAATACCGCCGCCAGGTGCATCGCCAGGGCGCCCGCCCACAGCCAGAAGCGCGCCCGAAAACGGAAGACGGCCCAGGCGTAGAAAGCCGCCAGCAGGAAAAAGTTCAGGGCAACGAGTCCGGTCTGGGTCCCGGTAAAGAACGGGGCCGCCGAGGCCAGCCCCAATCCCAAAGCGTAGAGCGAAAATGCCCACCAGCCCAGCAAGCGCTGCGCAAACGCCGGGAACCATTCGAACGGATGATGCCAGGGGAAATCGCGCCAGGCGCTCAGGCGGTCATCCAACATTTGACCGATGCCAAGTGAAAGCATTGCGCCGGGCAGCAGCCACAAGCCGTAATATTGCGACGGAACCGAAAACTGTTGCAGCGCGCTGGCGTACGGCACCACGACCAGGGCGCAGGCTGCGGCCAGCAAGAGCGGCTGCCCAAGCCAGAAGGCGCTCAAGGCGTAGAGCAGCGCCGCGCTGCCATAGCCCCAGAACGCGCCGACCCTGTCCCGGCTGGAGGGCGGCAGGCCCAGGGCAATCAGCACAAAAGCGACGCTGATGACGGCCCCGGCGTAGGCGCTCAACTTGAAGCGCCGCAGCAGCCAGCCCGCGCCCAGGTAGACCGCCGCCAGACCGATCAGCCACCAGCCGCGCCGTTCCAGCGGGACGGCGGCTTCGCCGAGCGTAATGATGAGCGAAAACGCCAGCAATCCGGCTGCCGGGTAGACCCACATCGCAGACCTGAACAGCCAGGCCGAGACGGCCGTCAGCAGCGCGGCATAGAGCAGGGCAAAGGCCAGCAGGCCGGGGATGTGCGCCGTGAGCAGCAGGCCGGCAATCAGCGCGACGTAGCCGGTAATGTAAGCAGGCAGGCCGTAGGCGCGGGCCAGGGCCGGGCGAGGCGCGAGGCGTTCGAGCGCCTGTCCCGCCAGCAGGCCAAGCGCGCCAAAGCTCAAGAGCAGCAGGCCGAAGTGTTCGTGGCGCGCGGCGGGCTGTCCGTATCGCAGCAAGTAGACAGACCAAAGCGGGATGAGCGCCAGCGCCGGGTACAAGAATTTGGTGGCATCCAGGGACGCGACGCCATCGTCCCTGAACGCGCGGCGGTAATCGAGCCAGGCGAGGGCCGCGTACAGGGCAATTGCCATCCCAACCGTGTAACGGCTGATGGAGACGTCCGCGACGGCCCACAGCAGGCAGAAGGGCATCAAAAGCTGTGTGGCCGTTTTGAGCGGTGTGGCATAAGCCGCAGGCGCATAACGCCGCACCGGCAGGCTGACCAGGAAGTAAAACCAGGCCAGCGCCATCCAACTGACGGCATACTCCGTCAGGGTGGGTTGCCAGGAGGGGATAAACCAGCCCAAGTGGGTGAGAATCGTCCAGGGGATGGGCAGCAAACCGGCGGCAAACCAGACGAAGCGCGCCCGCTTGAAGAGCCGCGCCGAAAGCGCATACAGCGCGACAACGATCAGCAGCGCGATGGCCGCCCAGGTTTGCTGGATGCGCCCGCCGCCCAGGATGAGGTAGTTGCGCACCAGGGCCAGCCCAATCACCCCGGCAGAAGCCGTCCAGCCGGTGAAGAGCAGGGGTTGGCTGTACAGCCCCCAGGTCAGGCGCACGTAGGCGCGCAGGCGGCTGGCAATGCGATGCGAGCGCTTGAGCGCATCCATGCCGCGCTCGACCAATATCAGCGCCGCCACAATCAGTGCAGCCTTGGCGGCCAGCGAACCCTGCCCGGTGCTGTAGATGATCGCCAGGAACCCGCCGCCGGCCGCGGCCAGCCAGACGGCGATGTAGGCCCAAAACTTTTGGTAACGTCCCCAGGCATACAGCGCATAGAACGCCGCCAGGAGCAACTGGTCGATGGAACCCCAAAGCTGCATCTGGTCTGTCCAGGCCGGGCCATGCAAGATGGCAATCAACGGCTGGAGGTAGATGCGAACCAGGACGATCAGACTCAGGATGTGGGCGGTGTGGTACAGCGGCGAAAGGAAGCGGGCCGCAGGCGATGCGCCAAAGGCCACTTTGCGGCGTTCGGCGAAAAGGCCGCAGAGAAAGTAAACGCCGATCAACGCGCACAGGACAAAGGTGATGACGTCCCCGTCTACTTTGGCGTGATCGAGCAGCAGCGCCAACCCCCAGGCCGTCACCAGCCCCGCCGGGTAGAGTTCGAGCGACTGGCGCGAGGCCAGCGCGTCGGCAAAGTAGAGCAGGCCGACGGCCAGCACGGTGATCGATGGGGTGTACCCCCCATCCGAGACGACGATGAAGGCCGCGATGGGCGCAGCGATGCTGACCAGCAGCCCAACCAAGCGCCAGGGGCGACGACATTCAGACCCGGCAAAGGTCAACCAATGACTGGCGGCGACCATACCCCAGGCCAGGGCAGCCAGCGCCAACACCAGCGAAAAATCGGCGGGGTGCTGGTTGGTCACAGCGATCCATAGCCAATAGGGCAACGGCAACGCGGCAAACCAGTGGTAGATTGCGCCGGTTTTCAGCAGGCCGTAAAAAGCAGGCGATTTCTTGCCCTCGGCGGGCGGCGCGGCGCTGAAACCGGGCTGCCGGCGCCAGGCCAGGGATGCGCCCCAGGCCGAGAGCGCAATGAAGTTGCCCAGCGGGTAGATCAGCGCATTCCTGTCGAAAAGAGACAGGGACGGCAGGACGGCCAGCGCTGCCAGGCCGTAGCCGGCAACGACCAGCGTGGAGATAAAAAGCCTGGCGCGCTCAAAGCGCGCCAGGAATATAGCCAGCAAAATGTGCAAGACGGCCAACGAAGCCCAGCCAACCCCAAGCCGGGCCAGCGCGAAATGCTGTTCCGTCATGGCAAAGGCGCTGGCCGTCATGGCAAAGAACGAGGCGGCGTAAAGCGCGCGCGGGCGCTTCCACAGGACGGCGGCCAGGGCGATACTCGCCGCAAGGACGGCATGGCTGGCGGCTGCCGGGGTTCCGCTGGCCAGGTCGGTCAGGGAAAGCAGGGCAGCGATAATCGCCAGCACTACGCCGCATACGTTGGCGGTGCTGGCATGTTCGGCCAGGATCGGGTCGGCATTTCTCTGGAAAAGTTTGTAGCCTGTAAAGAAATACAACGGCGTCAGGCAGGCCAGCCCAAAAGCCTGCCAGGCGTTATTCACGCCAAATTGATGAAAGAGCGCAGACTGGCCCATGTAGACAGCAACCGGCAGGGCAATGGCCGCCAGTCGCCCCAGTCCCACGCTGCGGTAACGGATCGCGCCCCAGCCGAAGATGAACCCGCCCAAAAACCAGTTGACCGTAATGGCGTTTTGCAGCGCGTCGAAGGCCAAGTGGCGCGTCACCAGCCACAGGCCCATCGTCAACGGCATCAGGATGGCGGGGATCCAGAGCGCCAGGTAGCGGAAGGGGTCGATGAAAACCCGCAAACGTTCGGCCACGTTGGGGCGCGTCAGCCCGGCGGCAGTCAACAGCATCCCGGCGGCCAGGGCCGAAATCCCGGCGCTATACCAATCACGCGAGAGACCGGCCACTTCGATGCCCGCCATCACCAGGCTGCCGCCAGCCACCGCCACCAGGTAGCCGAAAAAGCGGCTCTGGATTTGCAAAGTCAGCAAAATATAGGCCGTCAGCGCAAAGGTCGAGGCGACCAGCCAGAACTGCGACCAACTGATCGGCAAAGCATAGTTGGCGTAAACGGTATAAAAATCAATCGGGACGAACAGCGCCGCAATCGCGCTCAAGGCAATGCCGGAGAGGTAGAGCTTCGTCTTGGTGCGCACCAGCCAACCCAGCGCCAGGAAGATCGCGGTAAAAAGCGTCGGGATGCCCACCCGCATCGGCGCGGAGAAATCTTTCCAGCCTGAAATAACGAAGGAGATGCCGGCGGTAAAGAGCAGGAACATCCCCAGGAAGATCAGGGCCTGCAGCGTGCGTTCGGAAAGCACCGAGCGCCACAGGCGTTCGATGATGGGCTTTTGGGGTGGGGCCGGTGGGGCCGGTTGCGCGGGGGCGACAGACGCGGCGGGGGCGACGGACACAACCACAGCCTTGACTTCAACCCAGGGCGCGGGACGCAGGCCAAGCTGCACTTCCAGGCTTTCTTTTTCAGCTTGCAGGGCCGCGTTAATTTTCTGTTCGGCCTCAACCGAACTGAAAGCATCCGCCTGCTCGAGCGCCGGGATGGCTGCGATGATGATGAAATTGACCACGTCCAGGCGTTCGCGCGGGGTTGGGGGATGATATTCGGGACGCTGATAAGCTTCCAATCGCAGGCGCAACTCCTCCATGCGAGCCGTATAGGCCGGAAGCGCGTCGCTTTTGAGTTGACCGCCCCCCCGCCATATTTTCATTCTTTGAAAAAGGGCTTCGTAACGCAGGAGTTCCACCCAGGCGTCGTGGACTTCGGACGGGGCAAAGGGCGGGGGACGCAGCCCCAACGCGACCTGGGCTTTTTTCTGGCGTTCGCTGTAATATCTTTTTAGTTGGCCGATAATGTTGACGCTCACCCCCAACGCAGCCCAGTTGTTGATCTCCCCCAACAGCCAGTCGAGATGCGACAGTTCCTCAAGCGGCGCGGGGTCACCGCGAAAGCCGCATTGAGCGCAAACCCCGCCGGGGTCCAATTCCGCCTGCTTGCATTTTGGACATTGCATAAGAAGATTATGACAGAAATGGAGGGAAAAAGCAAGTGGATATTACAAATTGAAGGTTAAAGGTTCGTTAAGGATGAAGGTTTGGCCCCTTTATTCTTCCGCCGCGCCGCAGGCCGTCCCGGAAGGGGTTGAGTCACTTCCAGAAAATAATTATTCCCGGCAATGCAACTGCAACGCAATCGTCAGTCTGTTGAAATGCTACAAGTAAGCTTATGGTTCGATAATGGGGGCAGGAAAACGGGTGGGCGTTCCACCCGACAAACAGAACAGGAGGGCCGCCACAACACATCGCTATGTTGCTGAATATCTTGCACGCCGTATCAAAGTAATCCAAATTCATTTTCGAAAGGAATTTCAAACTATGAAGACTTGCAAATGGATCGTTATAACTGTTCTCGTGCTGTCGCTGGGTTTCCCGGCCATGACAGCAAATGCAGCAGCGCCACACGTGGACCGCGCCGCATCCCTGGCGCTCACCCCAGCCACCCCCAATCCAATCTCAGTCAGCAATGAAACAACCTTCGATCTTATCCCTACGGTTGCCAACGTTGACCCGGGCGTGGCGGGTATTGAGATTTATTTACGATACAACCCTGCCCTGGTCGCGCCGGCCACAACGCCGGGCATAGGCGCCGCCGAAGTGCGACCCGATTTCTTTGGCGCATCGAACGTCAGCATCAATGAAGCTTTACCGGCCGCCCAATGTCCGGGTAGCGGCACCAGTCCTTGTCTCCATCTCGTGTTGGCCGGGCCTGCGCAGGTCAATCAAACCGGCATCGCCGTGCGTTTCCACTTTCGCGGAATAGCGGAAGGTTCAGCCTGCTTTGTGATATCGCAATCCAACATGGTGGACGCGAATGGCTTCCAGGTTGAACACGCCCCGGCGTCGCAGCAATGTGTGTCCATCCAGGTGCGCGCCAGCGCAAGCGGTGTGGTACTGCGGCAGGGTGTGCCTGGCAACCCAAACCCTGGGGGCGGCAATCTGGCCTGTTCGAGCGTAATCACAAGCGGAGCAGGGGCTTTCGGCCCAACCTATACAGACAGAAACGGGCGCTTCACTTTGACCAACCTGTTGAGCGGCACATACACCTTTCGCGCCACCTATCCCGGTTATCTGGCGTCTGAAAAAGTCGGCGTTACCGTAGTCGGTAGTTCGCAGGCTATTGACTTGGGAACAACGACCCTGCGCGGCGGCGACGTCAATGGCGATAATGCCATCAACATTCTGGACATCGGGGCCATTATCAGCAAGTTTGGTCGGACGGGTGTGGCGGTGAAATCCGTTTCGGCGAATTGCAGCGGCGCAGATGAACCTGCCGACGTTAACGACGACGGTTTGATCAACATTAGCGACCTGGCAATTGCCGCCGGGAACTGGGGCCTTGTGGGGCCAACGAATTGGCCCTAGACCAGGCGACAGTCGCCTTTCCCAACCTTATGGATGGAGTTTCCCATGTCACGTAATTTGTTAGCAATCCGAATCTGGCTTATCCTGACGGTCATTGCCGTCTCGCTGACGGGCACACCGGCTTTTGCCCAGGGCGGGACGGTGGTACGGGTTGAACCGTCCGCGCTATCGGCGCAGGTGAATGAGGCGGTTAACCTGTCCATCAAAGTGGATAACATTACCAATCTCACCGCCTTCGAACTGCAC